>NZ_CAWUDO010000090.1:0-32440 GCF_963920935.1 Nostoc sp. CCY 9925
CTAAGTTCCTTTTGATTTGCGTTCTCTCATATCGCTTTTAGTCTAAACTCCAGTTCTGAATTCTCGCAGACTATCAAGCCTTTTTTTCATTACCAGCTAATTCTTTTGGCTCATAGTGACGACAACCGTTACATGGGCCGTCGGGATTCACAGCACAGCGGATGTAGCCGGATCGGGCATTAAACTTGCAGCTGATGTCCCCAATCAGGTAACCCACCCCTTCTAAATAATAGCGATCGCCTTCAGGTGATGTGAAGTTTTGCCCTTGACGCATTCTGGGAAAATTCATGGCTGCTTGCCTCATCCGTAAACGCGATCGCGATCGCGTCTTACGGATCACCCATAGGGAAAACAGGGACGGTAAAAAACCAACGGCAATCACTAAAAGTGTCTTTAACACCTTCTTTTTACCCCTTTTGAGCGCTGATTGATCGTCCCTGATTTACGGAAGTGCAAATCTGAGGGCAGATGTGCCTTTTGCCACCAACTGGGGTCGCAATTAGCAATGGCAGTGTGGTATGCAGCAATTTTGAGAATATCTTCTTTCTACCACTTCAATCAGCATAACTGTTACAACCTCAGAGGTGGGTTACCTTTAAATGGCGATCGCTTTAAGATTTGTTGACTAATGTTTTTTGAAGAATCGTTTTCTATCAGCCTCAGCCTTGTTTTTTCTGTGTCGCTGGGAGGCTAATCTTTTTTTGGTTTGCTGACGCAGCTGCTGTGCTAGTAGTGCTGCTTCCCTTTCTGCTCGGAATAAATCAACTCTTCGCGTTGTCAAAATAAAAGATTGGTCTGATTTTTGTCTTACCCAAGGGACGCTAACTGCCAAATACTGACAAATATTTTTGTATTGCTTCGACTTGATGAGTGGGTAACGTTTTTGAGTATTCAGTGTGTTAGCGATCGCTTTCAACTCTAGTATCGCTGCTTCTAGCTCCCCTGCCATGCGGTTAATGCGTTCAACTTGTGCTGTTAAACGCTCTTGGTCACTGATGATTTTTTGCTCTTGGGGTTGCAGTGGCACTATGGGAGTAGTCACAGGTGCCGGCTGCAACAGTGAAACTTTGACTGAAATAGGCTGTTCGTAGCTGTTTTGGATTTTTTTCATACTACCTCAAGCAAGGCTAGCTGGCTTGTAAGGCATTTTAACAGCAAAATAGTACATTTGTACTGTAAAAATTTTGTATATCAGAAGTCCTGACTTTTCACGGTATCTGGAAAACCCCGCTTCCATTCCTCTCCCCTGCAAGGAGAGAGGCTTTGATTTCTCCCCCTTCCCTACTAGGGAAGGGGGCTGGGGGGTTAGGTTTTGCGTTAGCTTTTCCACATGACGTGAAAAGTCAGATCAGAAGTCAAGTTTCGGATACTGGAGATTACTCAAAGTTCTTGGCAACAATTATGAAAATTAAAATCCCCGGCTTCTTGAAAAAGCCGAGGATATATGTAACTTATTTTACTTAGAAATCAGTACTTGTTCGCCTTAGCTTACACTTTTTGGATGAAAGGATTGTAGATTTTGGATTTTGAGATAGCTGTGTAGGTTGGGTTTGGCTTTGTACTCCTACAATCAATATGAGCAACCTAAAACCCAACCTACCGATTTTAAATTAATTAAGCATTGCCACTCCGGTAATTAGCATCTAACCAACAGCGTGGTAAAACTTCACCAGAAGGAAAAACGAGATCTTCTTTTTTAAAAGTATCAGGTTCCTGTTCTTCTTGACCTTCTTGGTCTTGTCCATGAACAACATCACTATTAGGGTCGAGTAATTCTTCAATCTCGACAATTTTTACCAAATCACTAGTACCTTTGAGTTGTAACAGCATATAACTAATCCTCAATAAGTTTGCATGAAAATTGCTAGCGAGTCTCAATCCAAACTCGCCAAAGTTAGAAAATTTATTATGAATTCTGACTTGTGAATTCTATTATTCTAAAAAACGATTAAATTTCGCGTTGATATTTTTCCAAAATATCTACTAAGTTAACCTGGCATTGGAGTGGCAGCAAATCTATCAAAGGCAGTTCGCGTTTGCCGCCGCCAATTTTTACAGAAATGGATTCCAACACTTGTGTAACTTGGTCTTCATTAATAGCGTTGGAAGTAATTAAAGGATATAGTTTTTCGGCAACAACTGTATGCAGTTTGGCATTAGATAAATAAAGATGCCATTTGGCAACGTCTATGTAAACGTTTTCACCAATTTCAGCTGCTAGAGCTTCTAGTAATTCTGCGGTGTTAGTCTTAGCCATAAAAATAACCCTACATTGAGAAAAATCGCCAATTTTCAGGCTTATTTACATTATTGCTCAATTAACGGGGGTAATTCTACTGCCACAGGTTACAATCGCCCTAGCATTAGCAGTCCATCTTCAGGTGGATTTGGGTGGAGTTTCGGTGTAGTTGGCGATCGCAGCAATATAAATCAAATGCACCAACACTATTACTATCCAACTTGCAGTCAACCACGGCAACCACTCCCAGGTAGTGCCTTTCAAGTTGTGGAAGAACCATAATCCAGAATTAATCGTAGCAGCGATCGCCACATGCACGGCAAAATTCATCCGGTCATCGATTTTGCGATACTCTGGGTCATTGCGATCGGGTTTGCGAGGCCAACGAGGAGGCATAAATATTTGTTACAGATTTAAATACACCCCACCCATTCTAAGGTTTTTGGGAGTGCGATCGCTATTAGTCAAAGTTAAAAGCCTAGTTCATCAACCTTGCGAATGACCTTTGCATGTTTTGAAGTTACAAATGATTCATCTGTTGGATAGAGGGAGTAAATATATCCACTTGTGAAGATGGGGATAACCATTAGAGGTGGACAAAAATGGCTAAGGCAAACCCAGTTGAAATACAAAAACACTTAAAAGGTGTTGACTACCCTGCTAAAAAGCAAGATTTGATTCAACACGCTAAAAAGCAAGGAGCAAATAAAGAGATTATCTCTTTGTTAGAGAAAGTGCCAGAAGATAAAGAGTTTGAAAGCCCAACGGCTCTCAATAAAGCTTTAGGTGACATAGCGTAGGCGATCAAAAAGGACAAGACAAGGCAACTTCCCTCTTCACCTTTTCCCTTGTCCCATTGTCTATTCCTTAATGCTCTGGCGGGGAATAATCTCCTGATTTCCCGCCAATCTTACTGATTAACCGAATTGATTCAATTTGAATCGACTTTTCTAAGCCTTTGGCCATATCGTATAAAGTTAAAGCCGCAACAGAAACGGCGGTTAAAGCTTCCATCTCTACACCAGTTTCAGCTTTGGTTTTGACTGTGGCTTGAATTTCATAACCAGGTAGTTGCGGATCGGGTATGACCTCGATAGCAATTTTCTGCAATGGTAACGGATGACACAAGGGAATTAAAGCAGCTGTTTGCTTGGCTGCCATAATCCCAGCCAACCTCACAGTTCCTAACACATCGCCTTTTGGGACATTGCCGGCTTGAATTGCATCAAAGGTCGTCGGCAGCATCCGCACCTTGGCAGCGGCTACTGCTTGGCGCACAGTGGGTGCTTTTTGGGACACATCCACCATCTGCGCTTGTCCTTGATTGTCTAGATGGGTTAAGTTGGCAAAATTAGATGGAAAATTATCTTGCGTCATTTCGTGAGAATGTGTTAATATAGTTTCTTGTCAAGGGCGTGTAGCTCAGTGGACTAGAGCACGTGGCTACGGACCACGGTGTCGGGGGTTCGAATCCCTCCTCGCCCGTTTTTTAAAGTTAGGAGTTACCAATTACAACTCCTAACTACTAACTTCTAAGTTATTCATGGCGTAGGTATCTGGGGCACGACCCAATGCAAAACGCAAGGAATTAGATGGGTCTTTGCTGGACTTGGTGAAGAAAATCACAAGTGCCAAAGAAGTTATCACAGCACCATAGGCAAACATATTGCGATAGCCGACCTGTTCGGCGATGGAACCTAGAAGAGGAGCAGCGATCGCAATTCCCAAGTCAAAACCAGTGACACAGATAGCAAAAATTCGCCCCCGTTCTTGTGCTAGCGATCGGTCTGCCATCATAGTCACAATCATCGATATAACTGTACCACCACCAGCGCCTTCAAAAATCGCCGCCAGTAAGAAACTGCTCACACTGTGAGCCTGCCACAGCAGTATCGACGCTAAAGTATAAGAAATTATACCAAAGGTGATAAACAAACCACGACCCAGGCGATCGCTTGCCTTACCAGCAAATATCCTGATACTAAAACTAGAAAGTGCCGCAACTGTAAAAAATAACCCGCCATTAAAGTCTATCTGAGTTGATTTGATGAACAACGATACAAAAGTATGTACAGCACCAGCAGACAAACCAACCAGCAACATAATTAAAGTCGGAACTCTCACCCGTGGGCTACTGAGAATTTGCCAAAATTTGTGATTATTGTCTGGAGTTTCTTCGTGTGTCTGTATTGGTGGATTGGTGACTTGTACAATTGCCAACAGAGCAACAAAACCCAACTCAGCAGCAAATAGAAACAAGACTCCATAACCAGTTGTGGCTTCTAAAAATCCTCCCAAGGCAGGGCCAATTGCTAAACCAATGGGAGTTGCTAGGGTCATGTAACTAATAATTTCACCACGTTTATCAGGTGGAGCTAAATCTGCAACTAAGGCACTGTAACCAGTGGTAAAAGCGGCAATGCTAACACCGTGAAAAATCCGTACCAGGATCAACAGCGCAATAGATTGGGTTGCCAAGTAGCCAAAAGGTGCGATCGCAGCTACTATCGTACCAATCAACAAGACAAATTTTCGACCACGTTCATCAGCTAATCTTCCCAGCATCGGGCGAGTTAGCAATAAACCAACAGCAAAACTACCCGTTACAATCCCTATTTGTTGCTTAGTTGCGCCCACATACTCAAGATAAAGCGGTAGAGTTGGTAAGAGCGAAGCCACGCTCGACCAGAATAATAAACCTGCTGTAAATAAAATCAGCAGGTTGTACCGCAGTTCGGTGTCAAACGTATTAAATATTTTCAAGGTAGATGCAATTTAATGAGTTTTTTGTCATTTGTCATTTGTTTAGAGTCAAGCAATATTTACTCTTCACTATTTACTAATGACCAATGACTAATGACTAATGACTAATGACAAATCATTACTATTGTTACGTTAGTTAACCTTTTTTGCTACCACCTCTCGCACGCGATAGATAGGCCGTCCTTGGGATTCATGATATGTACGCATGAGCAATTCTGCTAAAAGGCCGAAGCAAAACAACTGGACTCCAGTTACTAGCAACAGAACTGCCAAAATCAGCAAAGGGCGATTGCCAATCATTTCACCTAAAGCTAATTTGATGAAAGTCAAATAAATGCCGATTACCGTCCCCGAAACCATTGAAATCAAGCCCAACAACCCAAAAACATGCATCGGGCGGGTGAGAAACTTTTTCATAAACAAAATTGTTAACAAATCCATCAATACCCGGAATGTCCGCCAAATTCCATACTTACTGTGACCAAAGCGGCGGGCGTGATGACGCACGGGCATTTCAGTAATTCTAGCTCCTTCGATGTAAGCCAAAGCAGGTAAAAACCGATGTAATTCACCGTAGAGGTTCATATCTGCCAGTAGTTCTGCACGATAGGCTTTGAGGGAACAGCCATAGTCATGAATATTCACGCTAGTGGTGCTACGAATTAGCCAGTTGGCAATTTTAGAAGGAAGTAAGCGATTTACAGCACCATCTTGGCGTTTTTGTCGCCAACCACTCACCAAATCGTAACCTTCATCTAGCTTTGCCAATAACATCGGAATATCAGCCGGGTCATTTTGCAAGTCAGCATCTAAAGAAACGATCGCTTTACCTAGTGCATAATGAAATCCAGCAGCCATAGCCGCAGTTTGACCGTAGTTGCGACGCAAAATCACCGCCTTTAAATCAGAACGGGTTTGCGCTTCTTGCTTAAGAAATTCCCTGGAACCATCCGTAGAACCATCATCCACACAAATGATTTCATAACTTATCTGACTCGAAGATAACGTAGATGCGATCGCTTCTAATAAAAGTGGCAAACTTTCCACCTCATTATGTATCGGCACCACCACCGAAACATCTGGGACAATTGCCGAAATCGCCCCATTCACCCCTTGATAAACCAACTCAGTCCCCATCTTTCTCTGCGTCCTCAGCGTTTTGACCGAAGTTCTGAGCGGCAAAAGCCGCCGCTCAGACTTCTCTGTGTGGTTCGTAACTCTTAAAAACTCTACCAGCACCCCGCAGCTGCTGATAGTACGACTGACTAACAGCATCCCCCTGTTCAGAGAGAACATCAATCCCAATCCCATTACGCCCCTGTTCTTTGCCAGAACTGTGGATATAATAACCATCCGCCAAATAAAGCCCCACATGAGTTGCTTTTTGGCTAGTCCCAAAAAATACCAGATCCCCAGCTGCTAATTCTGCAATGGTAATTGGTTGAGTAAATCCTTCCTGTTGATAAGCATCTCTCGGTAACCAAATACCCACCCTAGCAAACGCCGCTTGCATTAAGCCAGAACAATCATAATTTGGCCCTACCGTACCACCCCAAAGGTAGTAATTTGATTGTTGCATCGCTTTTTGGGTAAAAGTGATAACCTCTGCTAGCAGTTTTTGAATTTCAGATTCAGAAAATCTTGCAGCCTGGTAAAGTACAGTAGCAGGTTGTAATAAATCCAAATCTGAAAAAGATACCCATCCGGGATAGTCATCTTCACGCAAATACACCTCAACCGCCGAATCCTGATGATTTGATGTTAGCCATAAATGTCGCCCAGATGCGGCTTGAGTTGCTAGGCGTGTACACTCAGGAGAATCGTATAAGTTCAGGTCACCTAGACACTGATACTCCGCTGATTTGAGATTTTGGATTTGGGATTTTAGATTAGAGGACATTATTCTAGAATGATTTTTTTTAATAAAGACGAACAACTCGAAAATCTGGGTCATGGCATTTTAGATGCAACTTGGGAGGCATTTTCCACCTTAGCCCGCAACCAAATTGCTTTGACTTGGGTTGTTTACGATCCACCAGTGCCGGTAAATACTGGTGGTGCCCTGACTCCCGACGCTTTTTGGAATCATCCAGTTCGGGGTTTTAGTTATCGGGGTGTTGAACGGATTTACCCTGCAAGTGTAGTCAAACTATTTTATCTGGTGGCAGTAAATGAATGGCTCGAAAAAGGCATGAGCCAAACTTCTAAGGAGTTAGAGCGAGCCTTGCGAGATATGATTATAGATTCTAGTAATGATGCTACCAGTTTGGTTGTGGACATTCTGACTGGCACCACCTCAGGCCCGGAACTACCAATAGGTCCATTTGAAACCTGGAAATATCAGCGTAATATTATTAACCGCTATTACCAATCCTTGGGATGGGAAGAAATGGAGACGATTAACGTCTGTCAAAAAACTTGGGGTGATGGTCCTTATGGACGGGAGCGGGCATTTGTGGGAGAGTTACTGGAAAATCGTAATATGTTGACCACAAATGCGATCGCCAGATTAGTGCATAGTATTATCGGTGGAGTAGCAGTTTCAAGTACGCGATCGCAAGCGATGATGGCTTTGCTCAAACGCAATCTCCAAGATTTGCCCACTTATTTTGAGGAAGACCAAGTAACAGGTTTTTTGGGCGGTGGACTTCCTGAAGATGCTCAAATTTGGTCAAAGGCTGGTTGGACAAGTCAAGTTCGTCATGATGTCGCCTATATTGAGTTACCAAACCAGCGCCCCTACCTTTTAGTAGTATTTACTGAAGGCAAAGCCCAGGCTAAGAATCGTGAAATTTTGCCCTTTGTTTCCAAGTTAGTTGCAGAAGCGATTAGCAGTCTGTAAAAGGAACTGGGTATTGGGAATTGGGGATTGGGTATTAGCAGTTAAAAGAATTAAGAATTATTTCCCCAGTCCCCAACATTGGCATCTATCTTTTCAGCTAATTTTTTTGGTTTTAATATGTCTGTAAATAGATGCAATGTTGCGGGCATCATCGATGCCACGATGGTGTGTGCCTTTCAATTCTATGCCCAACTCATTGAGAGCTTGTGCCATACCAAATTTTTTAGACACGCCAAGGTATTTGGAAAATTCCTCTTTGATATTTATGTGTTCTGGACTAAAAGGATAAGGAAAATTATGAAACGCACAATCTTGAATAAATTGCTTTTTGTCATAATTTCCCCAAGAACAAAAAATATGATTGGGAAATAAATCCATCCATTCTTTAAAGTCAGAAATTGCTTCTATAAATTTTGGTGCTTCATCAATATCTTGCTGCCGAATACTAGTCAATTCTGTGCAAAAAAATGTTAGTTTTGGATGTCTAACGGGTTGAATAAATTGCTGAAACTCTGCATCAATTTCCCATGTTGCCCGATTGAGCATCACTCCACCAATTTCGATAATTTCCATTTCGTGACGGGGAACAGTCCCCTTGTCACAGCATGTAGCCTCTAAATCAACTATTAAATAATAGTGGGATCTTTTGTCTTTCATATTAAGTAATAGACATTCTAATTAGTTTTTAAACTTACATAACTAAATTTGTAAGCTAGTTGTAACTAATATACTACAAAATCGCTCTATTGGGAGCATCCCAATTTAGCAAAAATAAAAGAATCCAGACTATTCGCGATGCAGACTCGCTGCGGGGGTATGAGTGAAATGTTACCGGAAGGGAAAACAAACTACCAAATCCAATCATACTTTGCTCTGGGATATTTTCTTTCCAACGCAAAAGGTAAATAAACTGAACCGTATAATAAATAGTTAGCTGGCTCAGTAATCGTTTATCCTCGATTAATATGCACATCATCCTTGGAGGTACTGGTAATGTTGGTTCAGCAGTAGCGCAAGCGCTACTCAAACGTCGTCAACCAGTCCTCGTCGTTACTCATGATCCCTCAAAAGCCAAGGGATTGCGCCAGAACGGTGCCGATGTTGCAGTAGCCGATGTGCATGATGTGGAGACGCTTCGTAGTATCTTTCGTCAGGGTCGGCGGTTATTTTTACTAAATCCTCCCGCTGCTCCTTCCTCCGATACGGCTGCTGAAGAACGACACAGTTTAGCCGCCATTTTGAGGGCGATCAGTGGTGCAGGTTTGGAGAAAATCGTGGCTGAATCGACGTATGGAGCCAAACCTGGAGAGCGAATAGGCGATTTAGGTGTGCTTTATGAAATGGAGCAGGCGCTAACTGCCCAACCTATTCCCACAACGATCATTCGAGCCGCTTATTACATGAGCAATTGGCGTGCATCTCTACAAGCAGCACGCAAACAGGGAGTGATACAGACGCTTTATCCAGAAGATTTCAAATTGCCGATGGTCGCCCCATTGGATATCGGTGAGATAGCTGCCCATCTAATGACTGAACCTATCGAGCAGACAGGGCTTCATTTTGTCGAAGGTCCCAACCGCTACTCGTCACGAGATGTAGCTGTCACGTTTGCAGCGGTACTGGGTCGTCCCATTTCTGCCGAGTCCGTCCCTCGTGACCAATGGTTGGCAACATTGAAGAGCATCGGCTTCTCGAACAAGGCTGCTGAATCTTTCGCCAATATGACAGCGGCTACACTAGATGAAAGATTTCCAGCCTTGAACTCCGTTGAGCGGGGCGTGATTTCACTGCACGATTATCTCTCGCGGTTGGTGCAATTAAGCGATCGCAAGTAAGATGTCTGGAAGTCCGCCTCTTAGCGCCTGCCAGCTAACAACCGTGTTGCAGCGAACCTATCAGCCCTCTTCGTTGAGTTCGAGAGGTGATCTGTGACCGCTGAACATGATCGTTGAAAACAAATCTATGAAATGTTTGCTCTTGCCGCCGAGCATGAATGCAAATGGACAGGACATATTGTCGGAGATCATATTCTTGGGATTACAGCCAAAAGTAAAGATCAGTACACAAAATATCTGGCAAATACTCGCTTGAAGGCGATCGGTTTAGAACCATTATGGACAGAAACTATGTACAAGAAAAGCCCCTATACTCACTTGGAGCGTTTCTCAGATACCAAAAAAGAAGCCAATACAAAAGCCAACTTCTTTGAGGCGAGTGTGACCGATCTATTTTGAAGCACAATAGACCTGCCTTGAAAATAGGGACTGGGGATTGGGGACTAGGGAAGAAATATTTTCATTCCTTCGTTGTGCTCGCGTAGCGTGCGCTTTGCGCTCACCGTGTTCATGGAGCTGACTTTTCACGGTATCTGGAAAACCCCGCTTCCATTCCTCTCCCCTGCAAGGAGAGAGGCTTTGATTTCTCCCCCTTCCCTAGTAGGGAAGGGGGCTGGGGGGTTAGGTTTTGCGTTAGCTTTTCCACATGACGTGAAAAGTCAGGTTCATGGAGTCTCTTGCAAAAGTCTTTCTTTGAACCTTCTTCTTTGCGCCTTTGCGCGGCAGTCGCTCATGGGGGAAACCCCCTACGTACCCGTCGCTGCCTTGCCTTTGCGTGAGATAAAAAATCATTTATGCAAGAGGTCTAATGGACAGTAGGGTAGTACAGCTAGCTGTGCTATCCTACTCAGGCTGATGAAAAAGATTTAACCCAATTCAGTTGCATAGCAATGTCGAGAGCGATCGCTGCGATTGCAAACCACAATACACTTTCTGCTGCCAATACTAAAAAAGGCCAAATTGTGCTACTGGAATTCCACCCAAGTTCGATTAGGGTTAATCCGCGCACCAAGCCAAAAGCCAGCACGCCACCTGATTTGAGTTGAGGATTTTTATCTGAGCGGATGATATAGCGGTAAGTGACACCAAATAGGAAACCAGTAAAAGTTGCAATAGCAGCACTCACCCATAAGTGCCAATTAACATCACTTTGTAGACTTACAAGTATTTTAAAATACTTTGCTAGAACTAAAGTATTTAAAAGACTAGCGATCGCAAAGCCAGAAAATAAAGAAAAACCTCCAACTATGCCAGCCTTTAGAGATTCTAGGCGTTCTGCCATTAATTGAGGATTTGAAATTGTGTTCACTCTGTATAAAAATTAGGGATTGGGGATTGGGTACTGGGGATTGCGAATTAGAGGCTACGCCTACCTCATGAGATATCACAACTAATTTACCGGACATGATATTACGGATTGGTAGTTGGTAATTGTAAATTGAAAGTTTACCCAGTCCCCAGATAAATCCTGCTTTCATGTGGGAATTTTGATGATAAATTCAGTTCCCATACCTGGTTGAGAGTTCACCTCTAATACACCTTTGTGTTTTTCTACAACTATTTCATAGGCGATGGACAAGCCAAGTCCAGTTCCTTTACCAACAGTTTTTGTGGTAAATAACGGTTCAAACAAGCGTTTTTTCAACCGTTCAGGAATACCAATCCCATTGTCAGCAATCCGAATTACAGCCAATTGTTCAGAATCTATTGCTGTTGTAATTTGAATCTGAGGAATTACATTGCTGATTTTGCCTTGTACTATAGCTTCATCTAAAGCATCAACAGCGTTTGCCAGAATATTCATAAATACTTGATTCATCTGCCCTAAATAACAGTTGACTTGTGGTAATACTCCATAATTTTTAATAACTTCAATGCGGGAGCGATCGCTACTAGCCTTCAGACGGTGTTGCAAAATCATGAGTGTGCTATCTAGCCCTTGGTGCAAATCAGCAGATATTTTGGCATCACTATCTGAACGGGAGAAGTTGCGGAGTGAATTAGAAAGGTTGCGAATTCGCTCACTTCCTAATTCGAGTGAGTTCAAGATTTTAGTTATATCTTCGAGAACAAAATCCAGATCCAAATTTTCAATAGCAGTGGTAATTTTGGCTGTTGGGTTTGGATACTCTTGTTGATACAGTAATAGCAACTCGGTTATTGCTGCAATGTATTCTTGTAGGGGTGGGATATTGCTAGAAATAAAGTTAACGGGGTTATTGATTTCATGACCAATACCAGCAACTAACTCTCCCAGTGTTGATAGTTTTTCTTGTTGTACTAGTTGGACTTGGGCTTGTTGCAAAGCCCTGGTGCGATCGCTAACTTTTTGTTCCAAAGATTGAGTCAATTGTTTGAGTTGTAAATGCACGCGCACTCTAGCAATAACTTCCTCTTGTGCAAACGGTTTCGGGATATAGTCTACTGCACCAAGGGAAAAGCCCTTGGTTTTGCTGTCGGTATCTGCTAAGGCTGTGGTGAAAATAATCGGAATATTTTGGCTAACAGGATTGGCTTTGAGGCGACGACAAGTTTCAAATCCGTCAATACCAGGCATTTGTACATCCAGTAAAATCAACTCTGGTTGATTACGTTCAACTTGAGCGATCGCACTTTCTCCATCCACTGCAACACGGAAACGAAAACCCTCACTATTGAGCGCTTCACACAGCAGAGATAAATTTGTTGGATTATCATCCACAATTAAGATAAATCCAGTATTTTGGTGATTGTTCATGACAGATTTAAAATTAAAATTCAACTGAAATTAATTAATGTATTTTTCAATAAAAGTTGCCAAACGTTTGAGTTGGAAATTACTAGCAAGCTGGACAAGATGTTGAGCAAAAACGTTTAGCTTCTCATCAGATGCAGAAAGTTTATCTGCTAGTTGCAAAATATTTTGAATGTCGCCATCTTGGACGAGTTCAAGCAGCTCTTGTAAAATCTCCTGGTCGGGACAAATTTCCTCGTTTGATTGCTGCAAAGCATCTGATTGATCTTTTTTAATGGCGTCTACTTGATTGTCAAAAATCCATTTCAGTTGCAAAAATTGTCGTAGCATTTCTAACAGCACTTCAGCTTCTACAGGCTTTGGTAGAAATGCATCTGCACCGACATCAATACTCTTGTGCTGGTCGATTGCAAACACACTGGCAGACGAAGCGATGACAGCAATTTTTGGAAATTGCTCTGACTGACGCAAACGATGAATTAACTCAAATCCATCCAATATCGGCATCACTAAGTCAGTGATAACTAAGTCTGGTTTGTGGGCTAAAGCTTCTTCCCATGCTTCTTGACCCTGGCTAGCTTCTACAACAGTAAACCCAACTGGCTCTAGTAAATTTACAATTACAGATCGGTTTTCCCATTTGTCATCTGCAATTAAAATGGTGCGTCTTTGTCCTAGATAACCAATAATCGTTCCTTGGTCAACTACTCTGGAAACCTTTGCCCAGTCTTTAGATTCTGGGAATTCTGCCTCAAACCAAAAAGTGCTACCTTTGCCTAAGGTACTTTGCACCTGAATTTGACCACCCATCAATAAAACAATTTTTTGGCTAATTGCTAAGCCCAACCCTGTACCTTCAGATTGTCGCTTCTGATTTCCCACTTGCTCAAAGGGCTGGAAGATTTTCTCGGCTTGTTCAGATTTTATACCTGTGCCGGTATCTATTACCTGAAAGCGAATTTTGTACTTAGTTTGTTTATTGGGATTTGATTCTTTACCAATGACATGAACTTTGAAACTGACACTGCCTTCGTTAGTAAATTTAATTGCATTACTAAGTAAGTTAATCAGTACTTGCCGCAAGCGTTTTTCATCAGCATGAATACCTGTTGGCAAATCTGGATCGAGTTGGGCTTCAAAGGCAATAACCTTTTGTTCTGCACGGATGCGGCAAATTTCAGTCACACTATCAATAAAGGCAGGTAAGTAAAAATCAACAGGATGCAATTCGAGTTTGCGAGCTTCAATTTTGGAAAGATCGAGAACATCATTAATCAGGGTTAAAAGATGAGAACCACATTGATAAATGACGCCGAGTCCTTTGCGTCCTTTTTCACTCAAAGATTCTGTGCGTTGGAGGATTTGTGTATAACCCAAGATGCCATTCAGGGGTGTACGTAGTTCATGACTCATATTGGCCAAAAATTCACTCTTGGCATGGCTGGAATTTTGAGCGACTTCTTGGGCTTGGCGTAGTTCTTTCTCGATGCGTTTGCGCTCTACAATTTCAGTGGAAAGCGCTCGATTGATTGTTTCTAACTGTGCTGGACTCGGTAGCGTCAGGGCTTGAGGCATCAGAGAAATTAACGCAAATGCCGTGTATATCGAAATAATCGCAGTTAGAGCTTTTATACAACCTGAAATCCAATAATCTGGATGCCAAAGCGTCCAAATATCCATTAAGTGTCCAGAACCGCAGGCAATGATAAAAGCACCAAATAACATAAAGACTCTATTAAAAGGAACGTCTTGGCGCTTGGAAATAAAGTAAATTAATAGGAAAGGAATAGAATAATAGGCAAAAGCGATCGTCGCATCAGAAATAATGTGGAGCCAAACTAATCCAGTTTTCCAGAGATAACAATGTCCGTGGGGAATAAAACCGTCAGAGTGGAAAGCATAGCTGAGAAATGTCGGCATTGATACTAAGGGTTGCTAAATTTGAAATATATGCACATAACCCTAATATTCCCAAGTCAGCAACTATAACAGCGCGATCGCTACTTTTTTCCACTTGTTTTCATAATTACTTAAAGTACTAAGTAGCAAAATAAAGATGGTGCAAGAAAAAGCGATCGCCCGCAAAACTTACAACATCATTGATAAAAAAATCTCAGCCTGCCCAATCCCTGTATGATAAACATTAGAAACCTTTTGTAATTTTTTGAAAAGCGGGACTATGGAAATTTTGACATTGGGCTGGGTATCGCTGCTAGTCGTGTTCACTTGGTCAATTGCAATGGTAGTCTGGGGACGTAACGGATTATAGAGGTATGGTAGAAAGTCCATTCCTGAGTATTTTGGCTTTAGTTGCCGTAGTGCTGCTAGTAGCAGTGACAGGTGGCATTGGTTATTTGACCCTGGCAGATTGGCGCGATCGCCGTCGTCGAGATGAAGAAAAACGCACCACCCGCAGCACTACTCCTAAACGGCGATAATCCGCTCGTAGTTGAAAAATATTTTTGTAGGGACATGATACTATCATGTCCCTACATTATTTTATATAGTAGATCTAGTAGCATTTTGTAAATTTCCCACCACAATTTTTTTGTGATTGCTGATACACCACTTCGTTACTGAGTAATAAAATTTGGTAGAAGTTAGAGCAAATTCGATAATTTTTCTGTTTTTTACCAAATTCCCAGTCCCTAATTCCCAGCGATGCACTGTGCTGCCCTGAGCGTTTGCGTCGCGTAGAGAAGAGAAGCGTCCTCAATCCCTTTTACCCAGATAATTGTTACCTTTGCGATGGTTGAGGGAATTATGAAATGAGAACTTTTAATATTTAAAATTCCCCAGGGAATGGAAAACTCCTCTATTATTCAACCCATAGAACCAAATTCACCAAATTCACAACAGCAAGAATCTCATTGTGATGTGACATTTTCCTTGCGTCAGAATGAGCAACAAAAAGCTTTGTCTGGAGTTGTTGCCCGAATTCGTGAATCTTTAGATATAGACGCCATTTTTAAAATTACAGTTACTGAAGTCCGTCAGCTTCTAAAAAGCGATCGGGTCGGTGTGTTTCGTTTTTATCCTGATTTGGCATGGGAAGGAGAATTTATCTATGAAGATGTGGGAAGTGAATGGAGTTCAGCACTAGCAGCCAAAGTGCGCGATCACTGCTTTGCCCAAGAGTTTGCACAACTCTATCAGCAAGGTCGAATTAAAGCAACAGCTGATATTCATCAAGTTAGCGCCAGTGACTGCTACGTCCAGATTTTAGAAAGATTTCAGGTACGTGCCAATATAGTTGCTCCCTTGTTGAAAGGTAAAAATTTATGGGGATTGTTATGTATTCATCAGTGCCATAGTCCTCGTGAATGGGAAGTATCAGAAATTGAGTTTGTGCAACTCATTGCCGAACATCTAGGAGTAGCTTTACAACAAGCAGATTACCTAGAACAAGTGAAACTACAATCGGCACAACTAGCACAAGCCAAAGCTAAAGAAAAAGCAGCAGAATGGCAGAGAACTATAGCCATAACTATTGAGAAAATTCGTCAGTCCCTCGACTTGGAAAGCATTTTCCGCACCAGTACCGCAGAACTCAGACAGCTACTAAATGCCGATCGCGTGGCGATTTATCGCTTCAATTCCGATTGGAGTGGTAAATTTGTATTTGAATCAGTGGCAGAGGGGTGGACTTCGCTGATAGATGAGCAATTGCGACGCCCAGAATTGAGCGAAAATGTTAGCGAATGTAGTGCTAAAGATTTAGCTAAACCCCCGATTGCTGATACCTACTTACAAGAAACAGCAGGTGGTCGTTTTAGCAGAAGTGAAGTTTACCGTATTTGTAATGATATTTACAATGCAGGTTTTAGCGATTGCTACATTAAAATTTTAGAGATCTATCAAGCAAAAGCTTATGCGATCATTGCTATTTACCACGGTCAGAAGCTTTGGGGGTTGCTAGCAGTATACCAAAACGCCGGAACTCGCGATTGGCAAGAAGATGAGGTTTACTTGCTCACCCAAGTTAGTACCCAACTAGGTGTAGCTTTGCAGCAAGCCGAATTCTTACAACAAATGCAACTCCAAGCAGCACAAATCAGTAAAGCTGCTGAAAGGCAAAGAGCGTTAGCGAACACTGTAGAAAAAATTCGTCAGTCACTGGAAATCGAAGCTATTTTTAAAACCACTACTCAAGAAGTGCGACGATTATTAGAAGTAGAACGAGTGGCAATTTATCGTTTTTATCCTGATTGGAGTGGCGAATTTGTCGCTGATTCGATTGTTGATGGCTGGACGCCAGTGGTTAAGCCCCAACCTGTAACGGAAGGCGTTCTTGTGCAAGGAACCCAAGCAGGTAAGTATGCACGTAATGAAGTTTTTGTCCCTATTTCTCAAGGCGAGAAGCTTTGGGGATTGCTAGTAGCTTATCAAAACTCCCAGCCCCGTTATTGGCAAGATGAGGAAATTAACTTGCTGGCACAAGTTGGTGTGCAATTGGGGGTAGCATTACAACAAGCTGAATCCTTGAGACAGGTACAAGTCCAAGCTCAGAAGCTGGCTAAAGCTGCTGAAAGGGAGAAAGCCTTAGCCGCAACAGTAGAGAAAATTCGCCAATCTCTTGATATTGACACCATTTTTGCTACCAGCACAGAAGAAGTCCGACGCCTATTAGAAGTTGATAGAGTGACAATCTATCGATTCCGGGCTGATTGGAGTGGGGAATTTGTCGCCGAGTCTTTAGGCCAAGGTTGGATACCAGTTAGGGAACTTGTAAGTGCGATGTCTACCACGGGCTACGCCTACGCAGATGATTACTTGCAAAATACCCAAGGTGGAGACTTTGCTAATGGTCAAATACTTGTCATTAAGGATATTTACAAGGCTAGTTATTCTATTTATCATATTCCCTTGATAGAGCTAATTGAAGCTAGGGCATATATGATTGTGCCGATTTTTCAGGGTGAGAAACTCTGGGGATTACTAGCAGCGTATCAAAATATGAAGCCCCGTGATTGGCAAGAAGATGAAGTAGATTTGCTGATGCAGATTGGTACTCAGTTAGGAGTAGGGCTTCAACAAGCGGAATTACTCGAACAGACTCAACGCCAAAAAGAAGAACTCACCGAGACTATCAAAGAATTACAGCAGACTCAAAGCCAATTGATTCAAAGCGAGAAAATGGCAGGCTTAGGACAATTAGTTGCTGGGATTGCACATGAAATTAACAATCCAATTAGTTTCATTTACGGCAACATCACTTATGTTACTGAACATGCTGAAAATCTCTTAAAATTACTCCGCATCTATGAAAAACAATATCCCCAAATAACAGCCGAAATACCAAAGCAAGCAGCCGAAATAGATTTAGATTTTATTGCCGATGACTTACCAAAGATTCTCACTTCAATGACAATGGGTGCAGACCGGATTTCTCAATTGGTATTGTCTTTACGAAGTTTTTCTCGTCTTGATGAAGCCGAAATGAAACCCGTCGATTTGCATGAAGGTATTGATAGTACTTTGTTAATTTTACAACATCGATTGCAACCACAGACTAATTCTTTTGCCATTGAAATAATTAAGGAATTTGGTGATTTACCTCCGGTAGTCTGCTATGCAGCGCAGATGAATCAGGTATTTATGAATATTCTCAATAATGCGATCGATGCTCTGGAACATGCAGTAAATTTTGGTCAAATAATTGACAATCCCAAAATATGGATTCGGACAAAAATTCGAGAATGGAATACTATTATCATTTGCATTGCGGACAATGGTTGTGGTATTCCAGAGGTAGTGCGATCGCGCATTTTTGAACCTTTCTTTACTACTAAGCAACCCGGTCAAGGTACGGGTTTGGGGCTATCTATTAGCTATCAAATTATTGTGGAAAAACATGGCGGTAATATCAAGTGTGTTTCTCACCCTGGTAAAGGCTGTGAGTTCTGGATAGAAATTCCCATGAAACACAGAGTTACTTGAAGAAGAATATAGAACTCAGAATTCAGCATTTTCGTGAAATGGGATGACACCAATATTGCTGTTTTGTTAAAAACTAGCTTAGGTCTATTATGTCTATCTAATTACCCATCAAAAAAGCTCTCCGCGTCCCCACGTATTTGCATCCCCGCGTCAGTATAGTAGGTAAGCTCAACCAGGAACTGAACAAATCTCTATAGTAATTATTTGGCTAACAGTGCAACGCTCTACAATTGCTGGTAACTCCTTTTCAATATCAATTGGAGTTCCTCTTTTAGCAATTTCTTTTATTTGTTGAAAAATTTTAATTACTAAATCTTGGTTCTCAGCCAGTTCTTCTTTACCAATCTGCTTGAGAGCCAGTTTGATAGCAATATATCCTGATTGCACCCCTAATGCCAAGCTACTTTTAATTCCCAAAATTTCTGGATTTAAACTCTGATAAAGCCTTTCGTCTTTTGCTACAGCATTGACATGAACGCCTGCGTAGTGGGTAAAGGCATTTTTTCCGACTAAGGGATGATGAGGAGAAATAGATATGTGGGAATGCTCGCTGACAAAATTATATAATTCCTTTAAATGGCTCAAATTCCAAGATGATTTTTCTTCAACTATATCTGTTAGGTTTATGAGTAATTCTGCTAAATCAACAATGCCAGAACGTTCCCCTAGTCCCATAACAGTTACATCAATAATATCGGCTCCTGCCTTGTAAGCATCTAGCGCATTCGCTAAGGCTAAACCGCGATCATTATGGCAATGAATTTCTATTTTTGGATATAATTCCTGTTTTGCAAATTCCTGTTTGAGGGTTTTCACATAATAAGAAATACTGCGATTTTCAGCAAATGGTGTTGTGTATCCAGTTGTATCAGCTATGCTGATGATATTAGCTCCTGCTCGTACTGCTGCGATCGCCGCTGCAATCACATTTTCCATAGGCGATCGCACTGTATCTTCTGGAGTATAACGAATTACTAAGTTTTCTTGCTGCTCTCTGGCATAAGTTATAACTTCAACAATTTTTTCTATTGCTTTTTCTAGGCCAATATCATAATCCTGTTGCAATCGTTTCTCGGAGACGCTAAAAAATATCCCTAAAAAATTGACACCACACTCTAGGGCTTTTTTAACATCGTCTTTTCGACAAAGGCAATGAGCGCCTATTTTGGCCTTAAGACCAGCATTGGCAATACGAGCGATCGCTAAAGCAATTTCGCTATCTACTGCCGGATTACCAGCTTCAATAATATCAATTCCTATGCGGTCTAAAAACTGAGCGATCGCTAACTTGATCTCAGGAGGAAAATAAACTCCAGGAGTTTGTTCCCCTTCTCTCAAAGTAGAATCCAGAATTTGAATCATCTCTTCTATGAAATTTAGGAATAAATTTTCACTAAATTTTCTCTGTGGTTGATTATACTAAGCCTTGAATACCACAACGCAGCAATTTAATATAAAAAATGTGATAAAAAATACAATTTTCTGGAAAAAACTTGAGAATATAATTTTTAGTAATTATTTTATATCTTTGGAAATAGGTAATTAGACGACTAATTACCTAAAATCAATAGCGATCGCTTTGCCTTCAACTTGGAGCGATGTCTACGACGGGCTACGCCTACGCCATGTAAATTAACTAACCCATACCATCCATCACTGGATGGAAGTAGAAGGCGAACCCCAACACTGTATAAGCAGCTAATAATAAAGTGCCTTCGAGCCAATTAGACCTACCATCGGAACTAATGGTATTTGCAATCAACACTGACACAACCACAGCTACTAATTCAAAGGGTTTGAAATCCAAATCCATTGGCTGACCAAGCACCAATCCTGCTATCACCAACACAGGCGCGACAAATAGGGCAATCTGCATACTCGATCCCACAGCCACGGAAAGGGAAAGATCCATTTTATCTTTCATTGCTACGGTGACTGCTGTGGCGTGTTCAGCAGCGTTACCAATGATGGGAACCAAAATCACCCCTGTAAACAATGATGTTAAACCTAGCTGGGATGTAGCCACTTCTAAAGAATCCACCAGCATTTCTGACTCAACTGCCACTAACAAGGTGCATACTAGCAGCACACCACCCCACAACATAACATTGGGTTTGCTATGAGAAATTTCCTCTTCTTCTGTTTCTGCTACACCCACATCATACAAATAGGAGTGAGTTTTCATCGAAAACAGCAGCGTTAGGGCGTAAACCAGGATTAAGACTACGGCAACGGCAACAGATAGATATTGCAGCGTTTGTTCGTTAACTCCTGTAGCGGTGTAGTTCATAGCTGTGGGCAACAAAATGGCAATCACAGCCAAATTCATGGAAGCAGCATTCACCCGCGCCACAATTGGCTGAAATGTTTGTTCTTTGTAACGCAGCCCTCCCAAAAGCATGGAAAGACCCATCACCAGCAGTAAGTTACCGATAATCGATCCCGTGATACTGGCTTTGACTACATCTATCAAACCAGCCTTCAGCGCTACTAGCGCTATGATTAATTCTGTAGCATTGCCAAAAGTGGCGTTTAATAACCCCCCTAATGACGGCCCCACTACTACAGCAATTTCTTCTGTGGCCGTTCCCATCCAAGCCGCTAAAGGCAAAATCGCTAATCCAGCTGTAATGAAAACTATCAATTCTCCCCACTCTAGAAAGTGGGCTGCCAGAGAAACCGGGATAAACAGTAACAAAACCAGAAAAATAATGTTTTTAGTTGACATTTGTTGGTTTGAGTTGAGGGTATCATGCACAGCGGGTAGTCCTAAATTTTAAATCTGGAGTGTTGAATTAAAAATTACTTTGACTCATCACTCCCATAGGATACTCTCAACCGTCTGTAGGCCAATTCAGAGATTTTACTGTTTTCAGTTTACTCCTGTGCATGTTATGTAAAATAATGTTGCGATTTAAGAAGAGGTCGTAATCCTTTGTTGCAAAAGTATGAAATGGATTCAGAATATTACACCAACAATGGGGTTTAATATATTAAAAGACAATTAAGTTTTTGATTGGCGCTGCCAACGAGAAAACCCCTAAATGAGGCGTTGTTAAATGGCTAATTACTTGAAGCCTTCGGGGAAAGGGCTGTCTTGCAAAGTTCCTTTAAGTCGGCAGAGCCGCCCAACGGACTTTGCGCTGTGCGATAACGCAGATTTCCCACTATACTAAAACGGCTTTCTCAAAAATTTGGTTGTATTTCATAGTTGTTGTTTATACCGGATTTTGTGTTCAAACCATTGAAGAAACGTTTATGCACAAAGTTTAACGGTGCAACTGCGAGTTTTTTGTTTTGGATATATATACATGACTTCTGCTGCACAAATGCCAGCTAACTCTGGCTCAACGTCAACATTACATTCAGATTCTAAGAACACTCACGAGAGCGATCCCCTGAGAACGGCTCATGGTGTTTATGTGACGGTGCATGGTCATTTTTACCAGCCACCGAGGGAAAATCCCTATCTGGACGCAATTGAACGCCAACCGAGCGCTGCACCTTTCCATGACTGGAATGAGCGGATTCATTGGGAATGCTATCGCCCGAATGCTTTTGCCAGAGTCTTAAATGACCGAGGCGAAGTGATGGGGATCGTCAACAATTATGAGTATTTTAGCTTTAATATCGGCCCAACGCTGATGTCGTGGCTAGAACGCTACGATCTGGAAGTTTATCAGCGGATTTTGGAGGCCGATGCCAAGAGCAGTCAACGGTTGCATGGTCACGGGAATGCGATCGCGCAAGTATACAATCACATCATCATGCCTCTGGCGAATGAACGCGACAAATATACCCAAATTCGCTGGGGTAAAGAAGACTTCCGTTCCCGGTTTGGACGCGATCCCGAAGGTATGTGGCTAGCAGAAACCGGTGTAGACTACCCCACCCTAGAAGCTTTAGTTGCGGAAGGTATTCGCTTCGTTATCCTTGCACCGTCTCAAGCACAGCGCTGCCGCCCCTTCCCAACTAAAGATAACCCCAATCCTGAATGGTACGAAGTCGGCGGTAGTCAGATCGATCCCACCCGTCCCTATCGTTGTTATTTGAAGCCTACGCTGGATACTTCATCTTCCCCTCTAAGTACGATCCACGATAGTTCCAAGGATGGAAGTAGGGAAGGATTACCCTATATTGATATCTTCTTCTACGATGGCCCCATATCGCGGGACATGGGTTTTAGTGATGTGGTTTATAATTCCACTCACTTTGCTGGACGTATCGGTTCGGCGGTGCGTGGGGATCATCGTCCAGCGCAGTTGATTTCTGTGGCTACAGATGGGGAAACCTTCGGACATCATAAGAAAGGAACTGAAAAAACTTTAGCCTACGCCTTCACAACAGAATTTCCTGAGCAAGGTTGGACGGTGACGAACTTTGCCCACTACCTGAGTTTAAATTCTCCTAGTTGGGAAGTGGAATTGAAGCCCATCACAGCCTGGAGTTGTGCCCACGGTGTAGACAGATGGCAAGATAACTGTGGTTGCGGTGGAGAAGGTGGTGTTTGGCATCAAAAATGGCGTCGTCCGTTGCGGGATGCTCTGAATTGGCTGCGGGATCAGCTAATTGAGGTGTATGAGGAATATGGGAGACTGCTATTTCGCGATCCCTGGCAAGCACGGGATGAATATATTCAAGTGATGCGCGATCGCTCAAGCGCCAATGTCAACCGTTTTCTCTCCCGCCATCAAACCCACAAACTAACAGCCGCCGAACAAGTAGATGCCTTGCGTTTGTTGGAAATGCAACGTCATGCTTTGTTGATGTTCACTAGTTGTGGCTGGTTTTTTGAAGAAATTTCCCGTCCAGAAGGAACGCAGATTCTCCGCTATGCCGCCCGTGCTTTGGAATTGGCAGGGGAAGTAGCTGGCGTACAGTTGGAAAAAGGCTTCGTCAAACATCTTGGTCTCGCTCCCAGTAATGTCGATCTATTCAAGCATGGTGGCGAAATTTATCGACAACTGGTACTTACTGCCCAACTTGGTTTTAAACAAGTTGCAGCCCATTATGCCATTAGTTCCTTGTTTACGAATCAGGGAGCGGCACTGGGTACTGGGCACTCAACCCTGGGTACTCACACAAAGCGAGTTTATTGCTACGCCGTCAATGAGCTAGATTACCAACTCCAACGTATGGGATCGCTAACTTTGGCTGTAGGCAATTTAAAGCTGGTATCAGAAATTACCTGGGAAAGCGAACATTTAGTGTTTGCGGTTCTGCATTTGGGAGGTTGGGATTTCCACTGCTGCATCCAACAATTTACAGGACGGCGTGACTACACCCAATTAAAAGAAAAGGTGTTTGGGGCACTGCAACAAGCGAGTGCGGCTCATACGATCTTGGCAATGACGCAGTTTTTTGGCGAAGATACTTTCAGCTTGGAAAATCTATTTGCAGAAGAACGCCACCGGATTATGCGTTTGCTGAGTCAGGAAACACTGACGCGCTTAGGACAACTTTATACCCAAGTGTACCGCGATAATTATGGTGTGTTGATGGCGTTTCATCGAGATGAAATACCAGTACCACAAGAATTGCAGGTAGCGGCGGAGATAGCTTTGGGGCATCGCTGTATGATGACATTGCGATCGCTTGAGCAAGATATTACCGAGCCGCAAATGCGTTGGAACCACATAGTAGAATTAGAGGCGATCGCCACAGAAGCAAAACATCTGCGTTGTCGGCTGAATATTCCCGACGGCAAACAGATATTAGAACAACTAATAGTGCGATCGCTTTGGCAATTGTTACATGATGCCAATGGTAGCTTTAATGCAGATATCCAACAGTTGGAGCGGTTGATTGATGTCGGGGATCAATTAAACATTGATATTTCTTTACATCGATCCCAAGAATTATATTTCAGTTGTCTGCACAGTCAGATAATACCTTTGTGCCTTACTACCCTTAGCAATGAAGAAGACATTTATCAGTGCCGACAGTTGCTCAAGTTAGGCAAAAAGCTAGCAGTTGATGTCAGTATGATTGCAAATCAGTTGCCATAACATGTAGGGGCGCACAGCTAGCTGTGCGCCCCTTGAACGTATTGCATTCACAAGAGAATTACCATAAATCAAAATGGCGTCTAAATCGGGGATCAATGCTATCGGTTTTCTGCTGATTACAGATAAAGCAAAGGGTTTGTAGATTGCTGATATCGTTTTGACCGCCACGAGCCAAGGGAATGATATGGTCAATAGTCAGGTTAGTTTCTATTGCAATACTTGTCGGTTAAGGGGAAAAGGGGAAGGGGAAAGGGGGAAAGAAAAAACCTTTAACCTTTACCCGGTTGGTGAGCTTGTCGAACCATTAACCTTTTCCCCAAATCCAATACCGAGTTAAAAATGCACAAAGCGAGCAGTATTGGTTTCTATTGGAGTTTTACCGCAGCTTCGGCATTGATATTTGTCACGTTGCCAGACATATTTTTTTACTTCCGGCGGAATATGAATGCGGGGAGTTTTACTCATAATTATTTAGGTAACTCTTAATAATCTAGTTATTTTAATTCACCCATTGCTAGCATTAAATAAAGTCAGCGCAATCAAAATATAGAAAATGTCTAAAGAATTAAACGAAATTAAAACACTTGCTAACAAACTCACACCCGAAGAACAATTGGATTTAATCGCTTATCTAACGCAAAGGCTGCAACGTTGCGAAATTAAACGTAAACCAAGCCGCAATATTATGGAGTTTATCGGAATAGCACCCAATCTCATGGGAGGAATGGATGCTCAGGAATACGTTAGACGCATACGGAGTGGAGAGCCTTTAGAACCAGAGAGCGAAGAAGTGCAATCAAGGAAAGAAGAGTGAATATTACGGAAAGTTTACAGGGTGTAACGCGGTTGTTTCTAGATACTGCACCAGTTATCTATGCTGTTGAGCGACAACCACAGTATTTGCCAATTGTTAGAGTTGTTTTTGAACGCATCTTCAGCGGTTTAGCAGTAGGTATTGCTTCACCAGTGACTTTAGCTGAGTGTTTAGTTCGTCCTTATAGTGTAGGACAACTGGAGTTACAGCAAGAATTTATAGAGTTAATGACCAATAATGAAAACATTGAATTTGTATTAATTAATAACTCATATATAGCAATAGAAGCTGCTCGGATGCGTGCTATGTACAATCTACAATTACCTGATGCTTTTCAGATAGCCGTAGCTTTAGCAGCAGGTTGTGAAGCTTTTTTAACGAATGATGTCACATTCAAGCGGATTACAGAGTTAGAAGTACTGGTGTTAAATGACTTTGTTACTGCTGAATAAATAAGAATTGTCGAAACAAAAATCTAATTTCTCGTATATAAATGCGGAAATTGGTTTTATTTTCTTATAGTTATATAGTTTTTGTATTTAAAAAAGCAAATAAACATCTGTCTAAAGATAGATTTTTGTAGATTTACTCTTGTTCTAAGCATTTTTGAGAACTATGTATGCAAAAATCAGTTTTATTGATAGATGAATTGGGAATATTTTATTTTATGCAAAGAATAATATTGGCAATGAAATCACTTGAGAGCAAATCTAGATTATTATTTTTTTAGAAAAAGCAAAAAACTAGAGAAGATCCTAACCGATCGCAATTTGCTTTTGCAGCAGCAGGTTGCTGAACTTCCCCTAGAACTACAACGAGAAATAGCTGAACGGAAGCAGGCAGAAATAGCACTTTTAGAAAGTGAGACGCGATTTCGGCTATTGGCAGAAGCAACATTTGAGGCGATCGCCATTACCGAACAAGGCATACTTTTAGATACTAACCAAACCTGTGCTGAGATGTTTGGTTATGAAATTTCTGAGTTGGTTGGTATGCGTGTCATGGATTTTACTGCTCCTGAATACCGGGAACAGGTGATGCAGAAGATTCGCTCCGGGTATGAGGGAATTTATGAAACTGTTTGCCTCCGTAAGGATGGAACCACATTTCCAGTAGAGATTAGAGCCAGAGTCATGTCGTATCGCGGGCGTAGCATCAGAATAGCCGCAATACAGGATATCACTAGTCGCAAGCAGGCTCAACAGGCAACCGTATTAGCAGAACGCAACCGCTTGGCACAGGAAATCCACGATACTTTAGCGCAAGCCTTCGCCGTTGTTATTGTCCACTTGGACACCGCCTCACAAAAACTAACGACAGATACAGCAGCGGCTCAAGCATTAATCAAAGCAGGGCGCGACTTGGCGCATTCTGGACTGACTGAAGCACGCCGTTCGATTAAAGCATTACGCTCCCAATTGTTAGAGGACGGCGACATTTTTAATGCTCTCAATCATTTCGCCACACACCTATTTTCCCCTACCAATACACATATTGTCTGCCAAGTAATAGGCGAAATCTACCCCTTACCTCCAGATGTTGAAAACAACTTGCTCCGTATTGGACAGGAAGCATTAACCAATGCTTTCAAGTACGCCAAAGCTAAGGAAATCCAAATTGAACTGGCCTATCAACAAAGCCAATCCAGCTTGCGAATCAAAGATGATGGACAAGGGTTTGATATGGGCAGTGTATCTATTATCAACAGCTTTGGGTTTTTAGTCATGAGCGAACGAGCTGAACGCATCGGGGCAAAGTTAACAATTCAAAGTTGCCCAGGGCAGGGAACAGAAATTATTGTATTGGTTAAAAGCAGGAAAGATGAACAAATAGCACGCAAGCATGGTAGATTCGTGATTTACAGCCAAGCTGATGGATTTGTTCGCTAAATCGGATAAAACTTGCTCTGATTTGCGTAAAGTTCTAGTTTTTTTATGGATATTTACTTAGGGCGTTGCCTAATTGCTTGATGATTTAAGACTTTTAGCCAAGGGTAAATCTAGATTCTTTGAGGTTTTGCGCCTTTGGAGGAAACAAAATTCATGTCACTAATTAGCAACGCGCAATTTATAGCGCTTCTCGTTTGGATGCAATACATTTTGACCTCTCTCCTTTTAGGCTATCCATTACCCGGATCTTTCTCAACATTTGCGAGAGTATTCACTCACGTTTCTTACAACCCTTATTGGTCTGTTGTTAATTCTCAATAAAAACCTAATTTTAGCGAGAATATTAAGAGCCAATTTGTCAAGTATGCCTCACACCTCAGTGTTTAAGATGCCTACAAAACAAACGTTTCAAGATTGTAAAGAAAGATGTGACTAATAGTCACTTTACCTCGGATTCTGCATCGATCTGTCTATAATATTCCTCCATTTCTGCATCAACTTGACGATGTTCTGCTTCTATCTCAGCCAATACCTCATCAAAAAGTGGATTATCCTTGTACATACCAGCTACTTTCATCCAAGGATTATCTGTTTGGGGAGAATCTATTTCTAAAGTAACTATTTTTGAATTTTTTAAACGTTTTCGTAAAAGCTGCTGTAGATTTTCCAGAGCTTCATTTTCAGTTTTACCTGAACTTTTACAGTCTGATAAGCCTAGTACCACTGCACTAAATCTACCATCTTGCTCATTTTTAACCAGCACACTATAACTTAGCTTAGAAGTGTTAGTATCAGAATTTGTTGAAGGACTAAAATTAATCATAGTTTTTGACGTTTATTTATATGTTTGAATCTTAAATATATTCCTCAATTTTGCAAGCATATCAGTTTCAAAGTTTGTGCTAACTACTTCCATCATCAGTTTAAGCGATCGCCAAGCTCGTAATTACGGCTGATGATATGCTTTTAACGAGGCAAAATGTCATTTAAGCGAATATGAAGGCCAGGGAAAAGCGGCGAATTAATTGATTGGTTTAGCCGATATTGTTGTTGAGTATAAGTGTCTTCAACCAGTTGGCAAACAGTGAAAGTAGGTTGTTTGGGTTTACCAATAAATGCCACACCGCCCAATCCTCGATAATCGACAATCCAATATTCAGGAATGCCTAAGAGTGCATATTCCTCAACTTTCCTTGCATAGTCAGTTTCCCAATTGCTGCTAACAACTTCCACCACCAGTTTAATTGACCGTCCAAGAGTGATTACGGGTTCTCGTTCCCACAAGGGTTCGCGATCGAGAACGGTTTCATCGAGAACCACGACATCAGGGCGACGCGCTGTAGCTGTATCTGCAAAGGGGTAAATTAAACAAGTGCGAGGAATAAACCAGGGTAATTGTTCTGCAACAAGGTAGATGCCAATTTGGGTTCCAAGTTTGCCACTCACCGTTTCATGGGGGCCAGTGGGTTCCATGTCAATTAGTTCTCCGTCTGCTAGTTCATAGCGGGGATTGTCTCGGTATTGGGAGAGGAAATCTTCAAAGGTGAGAGTTTTGGCGGAGATATGTGTCATGAAAGTCAATCTCCTAAAGGGAAGTTGTTTTGATTGAAGAAGAATTCAGAATTCAGAAGTAGAAGAAATATTCAACAAGTTGACAAACAATAAAATTACAGCAAATTTCAAGTTGATGAATTATACTGTTTTAGGTCTGGTAGTTAGGCAGAGAGCGTATTATCATTCTGACTTCTGACTTCTGAGTTCTGAATTCTGCTGTAGGTTGTTTGGGTTTACCAAAAAATGCCACACCACCCATAAGCAAAAATTGCTCAAAAAATTTTAGGCGGGCGGTGCGTTACGCTGTGTTAACGCACGCTACAGGTTTTTAAGGCACAATCAACACTGGACAAGGCGCAAGGTTAATGACGCGAGTGGTGACACTATCAGTCGCTCCCTCTTCAGTCAAGCCTAGCCCCCGACAACCCATGATGATTAAATCTGCCCCGATTTCATCAGCGACATCGCAGATGGTGAAAGCTGGTTTGCCTTGCTTTTCCAGGACTTCGGATTGAATTCCTTGTCCAGAAAATAAAGATTGGGCACTTTGGAGCAATTTGGCAACTACCTCCGGTGACACCATCGGATCTCCACTAGGTGCATCTGGGGGTGGTTCTTCTACCACAGACAGCAGCACTAAGCGACTGCCGTACTTTTGGACAATGTTGGTAACTACGTCAGCAGCTTCCCGCGTCTCCCGGCTTTGATCGATTGGAAATAGTACTGTCTTAAACATCTCTATCACCTGGGCACCCCTGACTCCGGTAAAATCTGGATGGTTCTACTTTCAAAACAATAACAAAAAGGCAATCAGGAGAGTTTGCTGTGTCCAAAAAAAGTTTAGCAAGTTTATCTGCGGCTGATATTTCTGGAAAACGCGCCTTGGTGCGGGTTGATTTTAATGTGCCTGTGGATGACCAAGGCAATATCACAGACGATACTCGCATTCGCGCTGCTCTGCCAACCATCAAAGATTTGACCCAAAAGGGCGCTAAGGTCATCTTAGCAAGCCATTTTGGGCGTCCCAAGGGTGTGGATGACAAATTGCGCCTAACACCCGTGGCGAAGCGCCTCTCTGAGCTGTTGGGACAAGAAGTTGTCAAGACTGATGACTCCATTGGTGATGAAGTTGCAGCCAAGGTGGCGGCGCTGGAAAATGGGCAAGTGCTTTTACTGGAAAATGTCCGCTTCTACAAAGAAGAAGAGAAAAATGACCCAGAATTTGCCAAAAAGTTGGCAGCCAACGCTGATTTTTATGTAAATGATGCTTTTGGCACTGCACACCGCGCCCATGCTTCTACTGAAGGTGTGACTAAATTCCTGAGTCCTTCTGTGGCTGGATATTTGGTTGAGAAGGAATTGGAATATCTCCAAAACGCCATTGAAAATCCCCAGCGTCCTTTGGCTGCAATTATCGGTGGTTCCAAGGTTTCCAGTAAAATTGGCGTGATTGAAACGTTGCTGGAGAAATGCGACAAGCTGATCATTGGCGGTGGGATGATTTTCACATTCTACAAAGCCCGTGGTTTGAATGTTGGTAAGTCGTTGGTGGAAGAAGACAAACTAGAATTGGCGAAGTCTTTGGAAGCTAAGGCAAAAGAACGTGGTGTTACCTTCCTGTTACCCACAGATATTGTATCGGCAGATAAATTTGCTCCCGATGCCAATGCGACAACTGTCAGCATTGAGAATATCCCTGCTGATGGTATGGGTTTGGATATTGGCCCAGACTCAGTAAAAGTTTTCCAAGAAGCCCTTGCAGATACCAAAACGGTAATTTGGAACGGGCCAATGGGTGTGTTTGAGTTTGATAAGTTTGCAGTAGGTACAGAAGCGATCGCTCATACCCTCGCGGAAATTAGCAAAACTGGTACAACCACCATTATCGGTGGCGGCGACTCGGTGGCAGCTGTGGAAAAAGTAGGTTTAGCGGATCAAATGAGCCACATCTCCACTGGCGGCGGCGCTAGCTTGGAGTTACTTGAAGGTAAAGTATTACCTGGTATCGCAGCTTTAGATGATGCGTAAGTAGGGAATGGGGAGATAGGGAGATGGGGAGATGAGGGAGAATAATAACTCCTAACTCCGAACTCCCAATGCCCCATGCCCTATGCCCTATGCCCAATTCCCAATTCCTAAATATGGAAACAAAATGGCTGGAATGGGCGCAAAAGTTACAAGCGATTCGCCCAAAATTGTCTCACCTATTCTGAAGGTATTTATGATATCGAACGCTATAAACAATTACGAGCGTAGATGCGAAGCAGCTTGTCGTCAGACATCGCCACAAAAATTATGGTATTTACAGGTTCTGTCCTGAGAGTGGGAGTTTGTCGGCTGGTCAGATTAAGGCTTAATCGCTTAGTATCTTTAACTATTTAGAGCTAATTGGTAAACTCAACTAAAATACTTACCTTGTTAGGGTTTCAAGAATTTGAGTTAATCAAGCACTTCTTCACTGAAAATTAGACCTAGCAATTAGTTGAGTATCCTTAAGATTTTCTTGACGAATCAGTTCTTAATAGCAATTAGGAATTAGTGAGTTGAGGTCAAGCTATCTGTTTCGATCAAGGATAAAAATGATAGGGGCTGACTCATATTAGCAGCAAATCCCAGAATTCCCCGATCTCGATATTCGTAAAGTAACTCGCCTTTGGTATCAAACAGAAAAGTTCCACCACGCTGAGTTAAGTAGGTAGAATTAGGTACATAAGTATGCCAATTGCTCAAAACTTCCATCATATTCCGTAGCCGTAGAGTAGCTAATTCAAAGGGACGTTGAAAACCACTCCCGCCAGCTAATTGGAAAAACGAGCCAGCAAAAGCAGGTAGAGGAGTACCTTGAATAATTTCATTATCTTCAATCAGTTGAGGGGCTTGACGATCTCCCCTGTATCCCCGAAAAACTTCTCTTAGCGTTCCAGGACTTCCAAACCCTGCACACATTAACAGTAGATTTAGCCAAGCTTTCTGAGACAGAGAAAGTCCAGGGAGAGCAAGATTCAGACCTGAATAAAGTTTGAGTTGGTGATGTAGTTCTCCATTAGGTTCAACAAATAAATTTTCAGGTGGAAATCCTGTATATTCACAGAATCTTGTTCCTGAGGCGCGATTACCAATCCCGACCGCACGAATAGCAAGTTTTTTATCTGACAATTTTTTAGCTTCGCGTTGTAACCACCACGCATATTCAAGACTATCAAAATCCCCAAGTTGTGGCCAGACCAAAATAAGGATATATGAGGCAGTCTCGCAATTTTCTAGTAGGGTTCGGGTCATGCCATCACTAACACGCTGAAGTTCGGTCTGATTAAAGATAGTGTAAGGATTCATTTTTCTGACGGAACAGTGAGAAACCATATTTCTCATATTCTCACAAGGCTGAATTTACGCGATCGCACCCAAGCCTAGATTGTTGCTAATTCTTTCCTTACCTAGTTAGAAACAAAATCGCGATCGCAAGTCAAGGTGCGCCGATTCCAACAATTCACCTCTTGTCCTGCAATAGAAAAAGTAACATTTTTGTAGTACAATGTACTATAATAATATCCTGCGTGCCCCAACTCGTGTGAGCCTACATACTAGTACGAGAGGAAGGTAACACTGCCAAATGCAGTGAGCGTTTGTGAACGGGGAGTGCGAAGAACCTGGAAAGTAGGCCTAGAAGTAGCCATCTTTGAAAGAGTGTGTAACAACTCACCAGCGGAGTCCCTCTAGTAACTGAGAAAACGCAATGCTCCACAAACTTGCACGCAGGAAATCATTACACTAAGTAAGTCGGCGCGAAAAAACTAAACTATGTAAAGATAAGTAAATACTGAG
>NZ_CAWUDO010000091.1:0-32423 GCF_963920935.1 Nostoc sp. CCY 9925
ATTCGTGAACGAGCCTTTTATATTCGTGAACGAGCCTTTTATATTCGTGAACGAGTATCAGAGCTTGATTTTTTAGACTTCACTAAGGACTCAGCACTCAAAAGACTACGCACACCTTGTTCTACATCGCTTTGTTTAACTAAAGACTCTCCTACCAAAACTGCACGGACACCAGCTTCAGCGACAAGAGATAAATCAGCAGGTGTATACAGTCCAGACTCGCTGACGACGGTGATATCTAAACTTTGTAAATATTGTTGACGCTGTGCTAAGAGTTGCTGTGTGATTTTTAAATCAACTGTAAAATCTTCTAAATTACGATTGTTAATTCCTAGTAAACGTAAGTCGTCAAGCTTTAGCACCCGCTCCAATTCAGCTAAGGTATGAACTTCCACCAGTGCATTCATACCCAAATTGTGAATCACTCGCAAAAAGTCTTGGAGTTGTTGGTCTGATAAAATAGCGGCAATTAACAAGATTGCATCTGCGCCCGCTGTCCGTGCTAAATAAATTTGATAAGGGTCAATGATGAACTCCTTGCACAGTAGGGGCAATGCTACTTGCTGACGCACAGCACGCAGATTATCAAAACTGCCTTGAAAGAACTTTTGGTCAGTGAGGACTGATAGACAAGCTGCACCACCTCGTTCATAAGCTTGAGCGATCGCAATTGGGTCAAAATCTGCTCGAATAATCCCACGGCTAGGTGATGCTTTTTTTACTTCAGCAATTAAGCTAGGTTGCTGGGGATTTTCTTGCAAAGCACTCAAGAAATTTCGTACAGTCGGAGCTACACTTAACTTTTGTTGTAAAAAAGCTAAAGAAAATTGTTGCTGCATTTGTGCAACTTCTTGCTTTTTATACAACACAATCTCTTCAAGAATGTGGCGGCCAGAGGTAAGTTGGTTAATCATAAAACGCCTGGGTGAGATGGAGGGCAGAGGGGACAGGGGGGCAGGGGGAGAATAATTCTTAACTCAGCATTCCTAATGCCCAATGCCCCATGCCCCATGCCCAATGCCCAATGACTTTTCATCTTGCGTATATACACGCACCACATTTTTAATGATTTCCAGACCGACTTCTCCTGCTAAAGTCATAATTGATTCTGGATGAAATTGAACGGCGGCGATGGGAAGTGTCCGATGTTCAATGCCCATAATTACATCGTCATCAGAAATCGCTGTGACTTTGAGTTCTTTTGGTAAATGTTCTGGTATGGCAAATAATGAGTGGTATCTACCCACTGCAAAGGATTCTGGTAAATTTTTGAAGGTAATAGAATTGGGTTCGGTGACGAAAATTCGTGAGGATTTACCATGTTGGGGATAGTTGAGAACTCCTAATTCTCCACCAAAAGCTTCAACGATACCTTGCAGTCCTAAACAAACTCCGAAAATCGGAATTTGACGATAAAGAATAGCGCCGACAGTCTCTGAAAGGTGAAAATCATTTGGTCTACCGGGGCCGGGAGATAAAACAACTAAGTCAGGTCGTTCTTTGTCGAATAATGAATCAGAAAAACCATGACGTAATGTGGTAACGCTAGCACCAGTTTGGCGAATGTAATTAGCTAATGTATGAACAAATGAGTCTTCATAATCTATTAGTAAAACACGTTTCCCTGGTTTCACACTTGGGATGTGTTTACTTAATTCGATAGAACTGGATTTATCTATTTTGTGACTCGTTTGTTTAACGCGACGAATTGTTTCAAATAAAGCAGCACCTTTTGTAATTGTTTCTTGTTCTTCTGCTTGTGGTATCGAGTCATAAAGAACAGTAGCACCAACTCGCACTTCGGCAATGCAATCTTTTAATCGAATTGTTCGCAGGATTAATCCGGTATTTAAATTCCCATTGAAATTTAAATAGCCAACTGCTCCACCATACCAACGTCGAGCGCTTTTTTCATGTTGTTCAAGAAATTCTATTGCTGCTTTTTTGGGTGCCCCTGTGACTGTAACCGCCCAAGTATGGCTCAAGAATGCATCTAAAGCATCAAATTGCGATCGCAGTGTACCTTCAACATGATCTACTGTGTGAATTAAATGGCTGTATAATTCAATTTGGCGACGACCAATGACTCGTACAGAACCAGGTTCGCAAATTCGAGATTTGTCATTGCGATCGACATCAGTACACATCGTCAACTCAGCTTCATCTTTGTGTGAATTGAGTAATTGCCGAATTTGCACAGCATCATCAAGAGCATCTTGCCCCCTGCCAATAGTGCCACTAATTGGACAAGTTTCTACCCGCCTACCCTCAACCCGCACAAACATTTCTGGAGACGCACCAATTAGATATTCTCCACCTAAGTTAAAAATAAATCCATAAGGGCTAGGATTTATATCCTTTAAAGTTTCAAATAAATTGCTGGGTTCTTCTTCATAACCTTCAAAAAAGTTTTGACTAGGAACTACTTCAAATAAATCCCCTCGGCGGAAATAATCAAGTGCAACCTCAACTTTTTTTGCATACTCACCTATTGTATGGTCAGCAGTTTGAGTTGGGAGAAGATGTTTTCCACGATAATCTACAGACTCACCTGTTCGAGGTAAATTATTTGTGCTACCATGCGCCGTTTCAAATTCATATTGTAGACGAAATGCACGTTGCTGATAGTAGTCAATAATGATGAATTCATCAGGCAAATAAAGCACTAAATCTCGCTGATCATTAGGACGATCCAATCGCTGGGGAATTGGTTCAAACTGAAAAATTAAATCGTAACCAAACGCGCCGTACAATCCTAAATGTTCGTCTTCTTGACTAGAAAAAACATGTAATATTTCACGAATTACTGTAAATACTGAAGGTTGTTTACTACGTTCTTCTTCAGCAAATAATTGTTTTTTAGGTTTAACAAAGCCCACAAGGTGGTTATTATCTAGATTAACTTTCTCAAGTTGTCTGGAGTTAGATAAATACTCGAAAAGTAATGGTAAAATTACTCGGCCGCGTTCATTTAACGCTATCAAAGTGAAAACATTCTCCTGTGTAGTCAATTCCAATGGCGGATTCACAAATCCGATCGCCCATCTTTTATATCTCCCCGGATATTCGTAGCTGCTCCTTAACAAGCCTCCACGCTGAGAATTTAAGTGAAACAAAATTTCTTCGAGGGCAGTGTCTATCTTAACTTCTGTGATCGAGCGAGAAATACTGACACCGCCAAGGGTTGTGTATGAACGTGAATCAAAAACCATGAGGAATTTCTCTGTAATAGTTATTAGTCAGTCATTCATCAAGAGCTATTAATCGTTATTGATAAATATCTTCAAATTAGAAACAAGTCTAGATAATGCAATATCACCTAAATTAAAGTTATCCAAATCTGCATCTTGTTATGAATTTGTAAGTAAAAAATCTTTTACTTCTTATTTAAGAGTACTAGATATCAAGCAGATAATACATTGGATAATATTTAGATTGGGTGTCAATTTATTCGCTTTTTCTCCTGCTTTTCTAGTACATTTTCTGACAACATTCTTTAAAATTATTGGCATCCTTCAAAAGTAGTAGATTATTTAGTAATCCGCTTTTATTTGTGAACTTACTTTCGTAGGCAATATAAAAGAAGGCTTTTTGAGTTGTAGGGAGTTTTTTCAAAAATCAAATATCAGTCCTATACACAAGTTTGTAGCCCAAAAAATTGCCTTGCAACTTCTGTGTTTAAAATTCAACCCTGAATTCCCGCAACAGCGATATTGCTTGCTTATACAACAACAAATCCACTTCGTGAACTTCAATTCTTTTTCCAATCCCTTGTAACAGCGTTAGAGTTAATTCTCCACCCAAGTGTTCGCGGAACTCAGTTAAACCTCGGAACAGACAATGAGGATGTTCCAGTTGTGATAACTTCTTAGCTAGTTCTGGCACATACAAAGTGAAACCCAAAGCTGATAAAGTGTTTAATATCCGTTGCCACTCTGAGCAATCAAGCAATCCTGCTAAATAGGAATAAGTGCTATCCAAAGCGATACCGATCGCCACTGCTTCGCCATGACGCAAGCTATAATTTGTCAAATGCTCCAGTTTATGAGCCGCCCAATGTCCAAAATCCAGGGGACGAGACGAACCCATTTCAAAAGCATCGCCACTGTTAGCAATGTGTTCTAAATGCAACTGGGCGCAACGATAAATGATTTGTTGCATAGCGTCCATATCTCGCCGCACAAGGGCTGCGGTGTGAGAGTGGATAAAATCAAAAAACTTAGCATCCTTAATTAACGCCACCTTGATTGCTTCTGCAATCCCAGAACGCCAATCGCGATCGTTTAGAGTTGTTAAGAACGCAGAGTCATTTATAACTGCATAAGGTGGCGCAAATGTGCCAAGAAAATTCTTTTTCCCAAAGGCATTAATGCCATTTTTTACTCCAACCCCAGAATCATTTTGTGCTAGCACCGTAGTCGGAATCCGGATTAGACGAATTCCGCGATGAGCAGTTGCAGCAGCATATCCTACCAAATCCAACATAGCCCCACCGCCGATCGCTAACAAGTAGGAGTGGCGACATAATCCTGCTGCTTCAATGATTTGATGGATTTGCTCTAATAAAGTGCGATCGTTCTTAGCAGCTTCCCCACCCGGAATTATGATTGGTTCAGTGGCGATCGCTAGTACCTCTGCATAAAACTTAGTATACGCTACCACTTGCCCAAGCAACCTAGGTTGTAATTCCAATAATCCTGCATCTACCACCACTACAACTTTCTTCGGCTTTGTCTCCCCATCCGCTGTAATTATTTGAGCTAACGTGGGATTTTTCAACTCAAATAAATTTTGGGTGAAGTAAACCTCATAGTTGAAAGTAACCGAAACACGTTGATGAATTGGTTGCAGATTGAATCTACTTTTTTTATTAATGTCAACTACCATACTTTTGCTGATATATCTAATAGTCTTTCTTCTTCAAACACCAAAGCTATTGTTGTAATTATCGAATTTATCTAAAACTCTTACTCTGCGCCTCTGCGTGAGATAACATTATCTGTAATTTAAAATTCTGCTGATTGTACAAGAGCCTTATTTTTCTCCTGAAAAAATCCTTGAATACTTTCAAACTCTTGAATTAATGCGTCCCTATCTTTCATTCTCACCAGTCTTGCCAACCGACTGTAAGTATTAGCTAAAGAATTAATTGCTTCACATCTCTCTTCAGTAGCTAGCATAATATCCACACATAAGCGAGAATTTTGGGAAAACAAACGTTTCACACTGTCAATTTGTTGCCGATAACTAGGAGTTGATATTAATAAACTCTGTTCTATATCAATTTTTGCTTCTGCTAAGAAAACGCCAAAGCTCAATCTACAGAAATGTTGCACCGCTTGAATAACTACCATCATTTCATCGTGTTCTTCAGGCGTGCAAACAACTAACTCGCCGCCTTGAATTTTAATCGAGTTTAATAACCATTGAAATGCATCGTTGTTTCGCCCTGGACATATCACAAATTTTTGCCCTAAAAACGATTTAATATTCGGACCAAACATCGGATGTAAACCCATAATAGGGCCTGAATGGTGTTCAAGCATTGCTTGAGTTGATTGTATTTTAATACTCGTGACATCGCACAAAGCTGTAGTTGGTGCTAGGTATTTAGCTGCACGCTTGATAACATCAACTGTGTATTCAATGGGAACACTTACTAAAACTAGCTCTGCCGAATTTAACAATTGTTCTGCGTATTCCCAATCTTCGTGTTCTAGAACGCTAACATTATGGCCTGCCGCCAAAAATTGCTCTTTAAATAATCTTCCCATTCTGCCATGTCCACCAATGATGGTAATTTTTCGAGGACTGATATGGGTTGTTGCAGATTCAGGAATATCAGCTTGAAAAAGTAATTCTTTATCTAATAATGATAGGCGATCGCTAATTAGAGCGATCGAGCTTGGGTCAGTTTTTTTCAGTTTATCTAAACTCATAATTCAGTCATCTCATATAATTGGGCGTTGCTGACTAGTTATTGCTGATTAGATACTGGATATTAACAGTTAAAATAACTATTTCTGATTTTCAAATATCCACAAGTGATTCTTTAGAACTCAATTTTGGTAAAATCTCTAAATTTGATACTTTGTTGGCGATCGCATCAAAAAATAGTTTTTCATACCGATCCAACGCTTGCTCAAAGCAATAATTTTCTACCGCAAACTTTCTGCCTTTTTGTCCTAATTGCGCTGCCAGTTCTGGATGATTATATAAATCCAGTACCGCAGTTGCCAAAGCATCTGCTGACTCTGGTTCAACAATCATGCCGCCGCCACTTTCTTTGATAGCTTTGGCAGCGGTGCCAGTGGCGGGAATTGAACCTACAATTGGGCGACCACTGGCTAACAGCAATGGTATTTTAGAAGGCATATTGAAGGAAATTACATTGCGCTTTTGCACAATCAACCCCACATCTGCGCCTGCTAACATTTGTGGTAGTTTTTCTCGTTGTTCCAATGGCAGCAATAAAACGTTATCTGCTCCACAAGCAAGACAATGTTGTTGCAAAGTTTTGAGGGCTTGGGATTCTCCGGCTATGACAAAGGCAATTTCTTTGATATGACGCAAGCAAGCTGCTGCTTCTACTACTGTCTCTAAACCTTGCGTTAAAGCAATGTTACCTGAATAAAGTACTACAAATTTATCATCGAGTTGATGAGTAGTTCTCCAAGAGTTATTTTCCTTTGGAAAAGGGCGAATAAAATTGAGATTCACCCAATTTGGAATGCAAGCAATTTTATTAGCAGGTACACTTTTATCGATTAAATTATCTACAAAACCATCAGCAATCACGCTAATAGTATGTGCAGTTCGGTAGACAAATTTTTCTAAGGCTTCCAGAGTTCGGATCATTAACTTATTTTTAATTAGCCCAACACGCACAGCAGCTTCTGGAAGGATATCTTGCACATTCAACACTACTGGGCAATTGTATAACCAACCAAGCAAGATTGCAGGTAAGGAAATTAGTAGCGGCGGCACTGTTAAAAGAATTACATCGGGCTGTTTGCCTTTAAAGGCTTGTGGGAAACTTGTAAAGACAAAACTCAACTCTAAAAGTAGCCGATCTATGAGGTTAGGTTTGGACTTAATTCGCAGGTAACAACGCTCAATAATAACGCCATTTTTTTCTTCAGTAATGTATAACTTACGCCGATACTCATCGTAAATCTGGCGCTGAGGATAGTTAGGCATACCTGTAATCACCCGCACTTCGTGACCTCGTTTGACTAACCCTTCTGCTAGTTCGGTCATCAAAGGTGCAATACCAATTGGCTCTGGATAATAGTTGTATGAATAAATCAGAATCTGCATGAAATGTTAATGGTCTAGAGGTAGCTGAGAACGTTAGCTTTGTTGTGTTAACCCATCATTGCGACATATAAGGTGGGCACTGCCCACCTAACTCTTACCTATGAAAACTCAGCACTGTTTTTGCAGTTCCTTCTCAAAACTCAAAGCTGATTTTTGTTGTCTATGTTTCCGCAATGTGACGGTAGCAGCCCCAAGTCCGAGTAATGCTAGACCCAAGGCTGAACTTGGTTCCGGTACTTGTTTTCTGCCTTCTACTTTTAACACTTGGATGCGACCTTGGAAGAAATCACCTACATAGAGCTTGCCATCTTTATAGCTTGTGCCAGCTGTCCAGTTAAATACACCTGGTGTTAGGTCGAGGGGATCGCCAAAGGGTGGTTCACCTAGTTGGGGAGGTGGTGCTGCGGCAGCTTTACCAAATGAAGTCAAGAAGTTACCGTTTTTGTCGAATACTTGAACGCGACTGTTGATAGAATCAGCCACATAGATATTCTCAAACTCGTCTACTTCGATGCCGATTGGCTGATTAAACTCGCCATCTCCGGTGCCTTGTTTGCCAAATGTCAAGAGGGGATTACCTTGAGGATCGAGAACCTGAATACGGTTGTTAAATTGATCGCTGACAAAGAAATTGCCGCTGACTGGGGAAATTCTTAAACCTGCTGGTCCTTGAAACTGCCCAGGCTGAGTCCCAGAACTGCCAATGCTACCAATTAGCTCGCCGTCCTTGGTGTATTTGTTGATCTTGTCGCCACTAAAATCACCAATATATACATTGCCTTGTTTGTCAAATGTCACACCAGATGGGCCAAAGAAAGCTCTACCTGGTATGAGACCGCCAAATTCACCAAATGATTTAATAAAGTTACCTTGGGGGTCGTAGATATTAACACGGTTGTTGAAAACATCTCCTACATAGAGATTCCCAGTATCTGGGTCGATTTCTAGGGCTGATGGTTCGTCGAATTGTCCAGGTCCTTTGCCGCCCTCGCCGATCGCTCCGATATAATTACCCTGAGGATTGAATACTTCAACTTTGTTACCGATGTTGGGGTTGAAAGTACCATCTGGGTTAAGACCGCGACCGTTACTTACAAGTATGTTCCCGGTGTCATTTACTGTTATGCCTTGGGGAACAAAGAGCTGCCCAGGACCAAAGCCGGGGCTACCAATACTACTGTCGTAGCTTAATGTTAAAGATTTGGCTTGGGCTGCTGTTGCCAATACCGTGAATCCAGCACCGACAATAGCAACTGACAAATTTTTGACTAATCCCATGAGTTTTAAGCCCTGGTTATATGAGTTATACTCTTTCCTGGAGTAATTTTGTTCCCAGTCCGAGTTTGGGAACTCTGAAGTTTGGACTGCTGCCTCGTGTTTGAAATGCAACTTTCTCTGTGAGGCAGCATTCTATTTTCTAAGCACTCCCTGACAAAGCCAGGTAAAAACGAATTAGACAGTCTCTGCTTTGGCTACCAAATCTTCATCCAACTTTGGAACGCGTTTTCGCTTGGCGATCGCAGTAGTGGCGCCTACACTAGCAAGTGCTAATAAGCCAGCTACTGAACCAGGTTCGGGGATACTCTCTGCAACCAGACCATCTACCCGAACAACTTCCCCTAGTTCTGGACCAACACCACGATTGGTAATATAAATTTTGCCGTCAGGGCCAATATCAATTCCATCAGCCGAATCAAGCCCTTGGCCTGCTGCAACAAGTGTTGTACGAGTGCCATCAGCAGCAACTTTGATCAGAGAACCAGGCAGGTTTGTGATGTCACCGCCTAATTGGGAGGTGTCGCTGAACTGTAACACCAGCAAATTGCCGTCCTCATCAAAGGTTAGGTCTGTGATGTGCGTAAACCCATCTAGATAAACTTCTGGGTTGCCATCCTCACCGATGCGGAAAATCCGTGATTTATCTTCTGGATAAGGAAAACCCGTATATTCACCAACGTATAAAGCTCCATCTGGGCCAATTGCACCACCTGTGGGTACTGATTGAATTGCGATTTTTCCTCCTGGAAGCTCATCTAATAGCCCTGGAGGTACTTCTAATCCTGGTGGTAAATCGGACTTACTAATAATATTTTTAGGAATTGGAATTGCCTGGGATTCAGTTCCATCAAGTTTAATTTTGTAAGCAGTGTTCCCACCACCGTCAACCACATAAGCACTATCACCGCTAATAGCCAGGTCATAGGGATTGGTTACCACATCCCCACCATCTGGATTTTTGGTGATTTCATACTTGGCAAAGTCAAAAATGCTGTTGAGAGATCCCGTGTTCAAGTCTACTTTGTAAAGTTGCGCTAGAAGCGGTGTATTCAAAACTTTATCGGGTGTTGATGGCGGGAAAGTAGCAAGTTGCTGCGGTGGGATGGGAAATTGAGAACCAAGGTTAAGTGTTGGTAGATCGCGGTTTCCTGGATAACCAGCAAACCCAGTCAGAAGATAAGCATTTCCCAGAGAATCGAATTGCAGGTCTTGAATACCGGCGCCTTGGTTACCACTGGGTTGTTCTGCTAGAGACTGAAAGTTAGTGAGTATACGCTGTGGCTGACCACCTGGTGTGACTTTGACGAGTGAACCACTATTACCAGCACAGATAGGCTGAAACAGGGTACTTGGAGATGGTTGGCAATTACCGTTGCCTCCGATACCTGGCTCTGCTACATAGAGAGTTCCATCAGGGCCAAAGCTAACACCCCGTGCATTACTAATTCCATCGACAATTGTCGTTAAAGTTGCGGCTTGTGCAGATGGTGTTCCACAAATAGCAGCAAAGCAGAATGTTACAGATGTAAGGACAAATGACTTGAGTTTCATAGCTTGGAAGATTGAGAGTTAAATAATTTGTTTGTGGAAATTTTTATTCAGAACTCAGGAGCAGAGCCAAAGACACTCTCGCTCTGCCAAGGCGTCAGAATTCAGGAGGAATTTTGTAGAACTGGCCAGAGGTTTTGGGGCTTCTCTTTTTCTGCAACCAACCAACACCCAAAGCAGCGATCGCTAATATGCCTAAAGCACTATTCGGTTCTGGAATAGATTTGAAATTTTCAATTTTGAGTACTTGTCCTTGACCAGGGCGATCGCCGCGATTTGTAACGTAAATTGCACCATCAGAACCAATAGTCAAGGCGCTGGGTGATTCTAATCCATTCCCACTGAGGATGGTTGTGCGAGTCCCATCAGCAGCTATCTTAATTAAAGAACCATCAAAATTGCCCTTCCAAGCTGACTGATTAGCGTACTGCAAAGCATACAAATTGCCTTCAGTATCAAATTCCAAGTCTGTAAGTTGGGTAAAGCCATCGGCATAGATTGTTGGTAAACCATCAGCGCCTATGCGGTAGATTTTTGCTCCACCTTCTGGGAAGGGAAAACCAGTAAATTGACTGACATAATAATCACCATCGGGGCCTTTAGCCACACTTGAAGGTACTGCTTGAATTGGAAACTGCAATTGCGGTGTTTCGTTTAGAGATGGCACCTGCGATGGTTCATTCGATGGAGTACCAGCAGGTGGAAAGACTGGATTAGTCAATATGTCTTGAGGAAATGTGGTAATAGATTCTAAATTACTCCCATCAGTTTTTACACTGAGCAAGTCGTTTGCACCTGCATCAACGACAACTAAATTATTGCCATCGATTACAAAACCCAAGGGATTGCTACTTACATCATTTCCATCAGGATTGTTAGCAAGTTCATAGTTAGCTATATCCGCAATACTTGTCCAGGAGTTGGTATTAAAGTCGAGTGCAATAATTTTACCGAGGTCAGTGTTACCTAGATTGCGATCGCGAAAAGCTGGATTAGCCCCATACCCAAGCAGAACATAAGGCTTACCTGTAGCATCAAATTTGATGTCACGAGGCCCAGCGCCTCCAGTACCATCTGGTAGTGCTAAGGAAGGAAGTCCCGTAAGTATACGTTCGGTTTTACCATTCTCAATCTTGGTAATTGCACCACTTGTGCCATAGCATAAAGAATCGCCCTGACCACTTGGTGGTGGAACACAACTTCCACTTCCCCCTATTCCCGCCTCTGTGACATAGAGATTACCATCAGGGCCAAAACTTAAACCTCCTGCATTATCAAGACCCTCGGCGATTACCGAAAATGATGCAGCTTCCGCAGATTTGATTCCAGAAAAACCGAGAACCCAAAAACTCAGGAAAGTAATACTAACTTGCTTCAGTTTCATATTTTTTTATTTGTCATTTGTCCTTCGTCGTTTACCCAATGACTAATGACTAATGACCAATGACTAATTACTAATAACTAGCTCCTCCTTAATTTTTGGTAAGTAACTCATCCCGCGATCAAATGATTTTAAATTGCCAGCTTTCGCTTCTAGCAATCGTTTAATATTCATGCTCTCAGCCCCAAAATCTTCAATCTGAAGTTTGCCGTGGCTAACGGTTCCATCTACTTTCCAAAATGTGATGCGATGCAGGATAAAACCAGCAGCTTCGGGATCGGCAAAAGCATAAGCGGTTGGAATCAGTAGCGCTACAGACCGCTGATAATATTCGTAGTCTGGATAAAAGTATTCCTGTTCAACTAGGTAGTATTTACTCAAACTATGTACCCGCACAGAAACTTTTACTTTCTGGTCATATTCATCTTTGAATTCACCTGAATCCAGAGTAATCTCGCCATTTGGTCGTAGTAGATGCGCCCACTCATCTATATTTCGTAAGTCTTTTAAGTATTCAATCCCAATTTCAATTGGAGCATCAACATAGATGGTGTCAGTATCAATAAAGTACCGTCCCTTAACTGCTGTGGTATGACCAGCTTTGCGTTCCAAATTACCTTTGAGAGAACGACATTCGGAAGTGTGTACTGTGTGAATTCCCTGCATAATCATCTGAGTTTGCCGTTTTGGATCGACAAAGCTTAACCAGTGAAAGTACACACCCTTTTCGTCTGTTCCAGGCTCAATGTAGTCTGGAGGAAAGAGCAAAACAGGGTACACTTGAAAATATTTCTGATACTCTAACCCGCAGTGCCACTCAATACCATAGAAAAGTTGGTTGTCTAGTTTTTTAACATGATAGTAGAGATTTTTATGATAACCAGACGCACTTCCTAGCCAGGTATCTTCATCAATTTGCTCTTTCATTCGGCTGTAAAGCGTCCATTCATCCAAATTTTTTAACCCACAAAGATAGTCAAAGGCAATCTCTGGTGAACTTGCAATATAAGCTGATGTTGCAAACGTATTTTTTTCCATTTTTCACTCCTAAAATCAATAGATAATAACTAGTAAAAATTAAGCTGCGATCGCTTTATTTTTGTTTCGTTTACCCCTTGCGATCCTGTCTTCCGCTAATCGTTTGGCAGCATCATTAGTAGTAACTCCTTGCTGTTGAGCAATATCAAAAATTGCTAGTAATGTGTTATAGATGTTATGGACTTGCTTCAATGCTTTTTCTTCGTCATAGCCAATCATTTCGTTATAAACATTAATTAGCCCTCCAGCATTGATTACATAATCAGGGCTGTAAAGAATCCCTTTTTTAACAAGCATTTGACTGTGTAGCTGCTCATTCTCTAATTGATTATTAGCTGCACCAGCAATGATGTTAGCTTTGAGAAAAGGAATTGTATGGCTATTAAGAATTGCTCCTAAAGCGCAAGGGGCAAAAACATCCACGTCAAGAGAATAAATTTCGGACGGTTCTACAACAGTTGCACCATAAAGCTGTTTTACTTCTTCTGTTTTTGCTGGGTCTATATCGCTGACAAAAAGCTGAACCTCATGCTCATGTAAGTGTCGGCAGAGATTTTTACCTACATTTCCTAGACCTTGAACTGCTACTTTCAGTCCATCAAGTCTTTTAGTTTGCCAACGAAATTCAACCGCGGCTTTAATTCCGAGAAAAACTCCTAGAGATGTTATAGGAGCAGGTCCACCGGACTTTTCTGATAGCCCAACAACATATTGAGTTTCTTGACCGATTGTTCGCACATCATCAGGGGTAATATTTACATCTTGTCCGGTAATAAAACGTCCATTGATGCTGTTAACAAAACGTCCATAAGCTCTCAATAAATCATCCGTTTTATTTTCAGGATTAGCTATAATAACTGCTTTTCCTCCACCAGCCGGAATATTGGCACAGGCGGCTTTATATGTCATTCCCCGACTCAGACGCAGGGCATCTTTTAAAGCAGCTTCTTCACTAACATAAGGGAAGAGTCTTGTAGCTCCCATTGCTGGTCCCAAACTCGTGTCATGGATAGCAATAATCGCTTTAATTTCTGGATTTTTACCATGACAAAAAAGAACTTGTTCGTGACCCATTTCTCTAACAGTTTCAAATAGCAGCATTTTGGTTTCTCAATGTTGATTTTTGGGTTGATTAGCGCAAGTTTTTTGTCTGACGCTTTGAAGGTATAAGAAAATTAGGGCGGCTATCCTGCGGGTTCTCCCAAAGGAGAACCGCCAAGAGAAAGATGCTAAGTAGAAGGCTGTTGAAGTCAAACTAAGGGAAATGAAACTGGTTTGGCTGGAGTTTGAGCAGGATTTGATTTGATTCCTTGTGCTGCCAAACTCTTATTACGTCCACCGGAGGGTGCTAGACGATCGCCATCAATGACAACATCAATGAGAAAAGGAACATTTGAGGCGATGGCTTGTTCTAATGCAGGTTCAATATCTGACTCTCTAACAACTACGATGGCTTCTGCTCCCATACCACGCGCAATCATGGCGAAGTTTGTCGGTGGAAGTGTTGCGTCGGCACCTTTTAATCCCAAGATTTTCATCCCTTGATGGCACATGTTGTAACGTGCATCGTTGAGTACTATCCAAATAGCCGGAATTTTGTATTTCACAGCTGTACTGATTTCGTTATTCATCAGCATTGCACCATCGCCAACAATACCCACAGCTTTACTATTGTTCGCCAGTGCTGCACCCAATACTCCTGTGACAGCATGACCCATTGCTCCCACTCCGGTACTGACTCGGTAACGATTGGCTTGGGCAAATTGTAATAAATGTGTTGACCAAGTAAATGAGTTACCACATTCTGCCATCACTATGGCATCACTACCCTCAACAACAATCTTTTGAATTGCTGCCATCAATACTTCTGGTCGCACAGGATAGTCTACCTCTGGTGCAGGTGCGATGGCTTCGCGTTCCGGGCGAGGAAAGGACAAATGTGCAAGAGGAGTATCTGGGAAGTACTGCAACAGTTCTTGCAAAAAGGCTTTGATATCAGACCGCACCGCCAAAGTATCCACATGTGGATATGCTACTCCTGGTACTTCTGGGTCAATATCTACATGGACAAAGCCTCTTTTGGGAACTAAACCCGAACTCCAAAAGGAAGTTGGCTCGCCAAGACGGGTTCCTAATACGAGTGTGTGTAGTGGAGTCTGCTGTTCCATATAAGTCAAGACGGAAGTATGACCGCCTAGACCGGTGACACCCACAAACTGGGGATGATCTTCAGGAAAGATGCCTTTACCACGGGGCGAACACATGACTGCTGCTCCGGTTTTTTCCGCTAGTTGGCGGATTTCGTCTGCTGCATCGCGGGCACCGAAACCGACCCAGATGGCAAAGGGGCCGGATGATAATAACTCGACAGATTTAGCGATCGCTTCATTAGAAGGAGTTACGTGAGAACGAGAAACATCTAGTTGAGGCAAGGCTATACCTTCAACTAAACTTGTCTGCACAGCGGTGGGAATGCTCAAATGAGCGACAAATCCCCCCGGTTGCGCTAAAGCCAGAGCAAGTTTGCGAAAAATCTGTGGAAGTTGACCGGCAGATTCGATGGTGATTGCATAGTTGAATAGCGCTCCTGGGGTAAAAATTCCCCCACTGGGCAATGTGTATGTGCTGGTTTCTTGAATTGCCCAACGTCCGCGTTGTGCTGCGGAGGTGCAAGCCGATAATAAAATCACCTTTGCACCTTCGCCACGAGCAGCAAATAAGCCGGTGAGGGCGTTGGTGATACCCGGGCCTGCTGTAGTGAACACGACGCTAGGGCGATCGCTGGCAAAGTAGGCCTCGGTGGCTGCAAAGGCCGCTCCGGCTTCATGACGGAAGTTCAACACCTTGATGTTGCTATTGGACAATGCACCCCAAAGGGCTGCCATCGCACCACCAGCGACACCAAAGGCATAGTTTACTCCCAAATTGACCAACATCTGAGCGATCGCATCTGCAACTGAGGGTATTGGGGCTGTTTCATTGTAGAAAAAAGGCTGAATTTCCCCATTTTTATCTGATTCATCAAGCTGATGGGAAACGTCAGACACAGATTCTACATATTTGTTTGATGGAAATTCGTTGTATGGCTCAGTGGCAATTGGAGGAGAGTTTGAACCTGTATAATTTTGACTCATTGCTTTCAGGGAATTACATAAAGTTACACAAAGGCTGTTTCGTTGACAATCACAGCAGTGAAAATATTTAATACAAGCAAATCTGTATTTTTTCAGTTATGGCCAAGCTTAGTTGATAGTAGAAAGAGTCGATCGCTGCTGATTGATACTTGTGAGCGGATTACCAAAGAAAATTTTGCAAATCATACAGCAATCAGGCTGTGCTTATACAAATCACAATAAGGGAGATAAATACAGATGTGCAATCAAAAATCTTTTGATGAGCGTGTCAAATTTTTCGCTTCTATTGTGATGATTACGGTAATTAACTAATACTCAGCACATGCCAAGATTGATATTTGATGAGATCTAATCTAATCAAGACTAATGTGCAATGAAAAATCTTTTGATAAGGATGTCAAATTTTTCGCTTTTGTGGCGATGGCTACAATATTTAGTTAGCCATCCTGGAAGATTAATATCTAGCGATCGCTCATCAGCTATATCATTACATTTTCGACGAAAACTCTTTTGATTTTGATGCACATCAAAAGTGTTTTAGCTTACGCATCAGCAAAACTACAACAGCTGGGCGATCGCTAATGAGTTGGTAGGAATAAACACAACTATAATTAATAAGATTAAAGTCTAAGGAGGCAAGGCAGAGAAACTTTAGGCTTTTTCATTACAAAGATTTACATAGTTTAGTTTAATCACGCTGACTTAACTTATCGGTATTTAATTTCTCTGTTTACAGCGAAATCATAATTCTTAGTAGATAAGACTTTCAGCTAAAACAAGCTTCTAAGGTAATTGCTGTATCTTGTTAAAAAGTTAGCTTTAATTTTTCCTTGCTCGTAACGATCCAAGATTATGATGTTGTCACTAAATATAGTTGTGACTCAATCTATTGTAACAACAAAGACATTATTTCTTAATTTTTTATATTTCCTTTGATAGATGACTTAGTTATGAGTATAAACCTTTTGGCTAACCTACCTGGCAACTGCTATGTACAGCGTTTTTCAGCTCAATGAAATACACGGATACGGACACAATATTCCTGTGCCTTTACGAACATCTGTACCTCATTCCTTTGCAACCTGCTGTATGTAGGGAATTTTTTCATAGATCAATTATTAATGTAAAAAAATTGACGTTTATTCTTAAGTAGACTGATACAAATGTATTTCTTGAGGCAGATGACTAAGGGCATTCTTCTATAGTTAGATGCCTGAGAGTATAAGTTAAGATAAATTAAGAAAATGATTCGTGAGTAAAAATTTGCTCATTCAAGCCCAGCCAAGCAGGGCAAATTCATTACACTAGTACGGTATTTCTATAAAATGCTATGCGTAGCTTGCTTTTTTGCAGGATTATGTGGGATTCAAAATTCCAAAAGCTTACTTTATAAGTTTTTTAGCAATTTTGTAGCTTGCTTTCAGGTATGGGTATGGCTGGTGTATTTATGTCATTCGGTACTAGTTAGGTCTGATATTAGGTAGTTTAATTTTAAAATATCTTTTTAACTTAGTAGGTTAAGGGTTTTCAACTTTAATCTAATAAAGCCTATTGACAAATCTTGATTTGATTTGTCAATATTTTCTACGCAGTTCAAAAGCTTTTTAACTTAAAAATAAACTCCAACTATCTAAGTCGTTCGAGGAAACCCTGGTTAAATTCTTCACTTTTTAGAAGTTTTATTGGTATGATAAGTTTTGTAAACTTAGTTAGTAATTTTATTGAATTTCCAAACTAGTTTGACTTTCAGCAGCCTAACGCTCCATTAAGGATTTTAGGAGATTGGGATTATTAGCTCATTCACAGCTATGGTGCTGATTGATTAAAAGGAGCAAGTAAAAATATGAATTCTGGCGATCATACATTAACTACATCTAATACACAGTGGCTCCTAGAGCCAGAAGCAGAGATGAAGTTTGCTCACTTCCTAATAAATCGCGCTGTAGATGCTGCCTTCTGTTTAGGAGAAAATGCACAGTTTCTCTACGTCAATGATGCTACATGTCTGATGACTGAGTATTCGCGTGAGGAACTACTTTCAATGACACTCGATGATGTAGATGTAGACTTTTATCTACACAACTGGTCAGAAATTAGATCGCAAAATTCCCTTACTTTTAAATCTCGGTATCGGACAAAAGGAGGTCGGATATTTCTAGTAGAAATATCTATTAGCTATGTTAAAAACCAAGATATGGAATTTGGCTGTGCCTTTGTTCGTGAGAAAACTGATGAAATAGTAGAATTAAGTGTCCAAAAGTGGACTGATGGATTTAAGGATGCTAAAGACTATTTACAACAGGAAATTTCTGAACTAAAGGCTAAAGAAATAGAATTAGAAGCATCTCTATCTTTACTTCGTTCTACCCTTGAATCTACTGCGATTGGGATTGTTGTAGTTAACTTTGAGGGAGATATTCTGAGCTTGAATCAGAAATTTATAGATATGTGGCAGATCCCAGAGTCTTTAGTGCTATCTAAAAAATGCCCTCAATGCAAAACATTTTTTGAGAACCAACTTAAAGATCCACAAGCTTTTAATCGGCTCATTTGGGAAGTTTCTAGCCAATCTGATTTCGAGAGCTACGACATTCTAGAGTTAAAAGATGGGAGAGTTTTTGCACACCACTCTAAACCTCACTTGCTTGAAGGCAAAATTATTGGTAGAGTCTGGAGTATTTGGGATATCACTGAATCTAAACGAACAGAAGAAGCATTACGGCTCAATGCAGCTAGATTTCGGACTTTAGCAGAAACAACAGATGCTAGCACCTTCTTAATTCAAGATACGCGGCTTTGCTACATAAATCCAGCAGTAGAACAACTCACTGGCTACACAAAAGAAGAACTGCTAACAGGCTTCGATTTGCGCCGACTAATTAAAAGCAAAAAACGCAGACAGGTACGTAACGAGGGTCAAGCAGCTAAGTTTGAATATCAAGAGATGAATATTCTCACAAAAAATGGCACGGAACGCTGGCTAGCTTGTGCAGTTGCGACGTTGGATGGAGTGCTGGATTTTGGTGGAAAACCAGTTGAAATGATTGCAGGTATTGATATTACTGATTACAAATATGCACAGTTAAACCTTAACCAAGCTTTAGAAAAAGCAAAACAATTGAGCGAACTTAGAGCCAGCTTTCTTTCTATGGTCTGCCATCAATTCCGTAATCCGCTGAATATTGTTTCATTTTCTAATAGTCTACTAAAGGAAGAAGTAGACAAACGTACACAGAAGAAAATACAACCACTACTCGATCACATTCAAAAAGCTACTGAAGAACTCAGCCAGATGTTAGATGATATTCTGTTCTTCTCTAAGGCAGAATCAGCAAAACTAAGCTTTCAACCAAAACCGCTTGATTTAGTTAAATTTTGTGAGGATTTAGTTGCACAAATGCAAATGAATATTAGCAAAATTCAGATAAATTTTATCAGTCGAGATAACTCTCTAATAGTTTGCATAGATAAAAAACTATTAGAACCTATTTTGAAGAATTTGCTAGATAATGCAATTAAGTATTCTCCCTGGAATCCAGCAGTTGAGTTGAAGCTATCGTCCAAGAAGGACAAAGTAATTTTCCAGGTAAAAGATAGAGGTATTGGCATTTCGCTAGGGGATCAACAACGACTATTTGAGCCATTTTTCCGAGGTAATAATATTGATAATATACCTGGTACTGGACTAGGGCTATCGATTCTTAAAACTCTTGTAGACTTACATCAAGGTCAAGTTTTTGTAGAAAGCGAAGTTGGTGTGGGTAGTACCTTTACTGTGATGTTGCCACTAATTAAATAAAAGTTCAGCAATTGTGAGATATAAATGTTGAAATTCAAATTTAAAAAAGGTAATCAATCCATTTATATTTCCACATCGAGGAAAGAGTCTAGCAATTATCGATCGCAAAAAGTTTTGGTGAGAGGAAATGATGTATCAATCGTCAAAGAAAATTTTGGTAATTGAAGATGATAACGTTACCCGCAATCTTTATTTAAAAGGTCTGAAGGCTAAAGGTTTTGATACGATAGGTGCTGATAATGGTCTTGCTGGTATTCAAGAAGCACAAGAGCAGATACCCGATTTAATTATTTGTGATATCATGATGCCCGATATGGATGGTTATACCGTTCTCACAGCGCTACGCCAAAATCCTCTGACAGCAATTATTCCCTTAATTTTTCTGACTGGCAGTAGCACCAAAGCAGATCTACGCAGAGCTATGGAATTAGGTGCAGATGATTATCTTACCAAACCCTCTACACTAGATGAATTGCTTAGAGCGATCGCTAGCCGACTGCAAAAGCAAGCTAATCTTCAATACTGGTGTACGGTTCAATTGGAGAAACTTTCAAAATCAGTATTTGCAAATGATAATACTACAGCGATCGCTGAAAATGCTAATGTTGGCGAAGCCTTTTATAGAGAAGACTCCGATAGAGCAACCATTATCTTTCCTTGCATTCCTCAATTAAAAGAAGTTTTCGACTTCATCGAAGCCCATTATCATCAAGGAATTACTTTGTGTGATGTGGCTGAGGCAGTTGGTTACTCGCCAGCTTACTTAACTAACCGAGTAGCAAGGCAGACAGGAGAAACTGTTAACTCCTGGATTGTCAAACGCCGGATGGCAGGAGCTCGTTTCTTACTCCAAAATAATAACCAGACGATAGAGAAAATTGCCAAAGCATTGGGCTATCAAGATGTATCTCATTTCTCCCGCCAGTTTCGCCAACATCATGGTTTGCCTCCTCAGGCTTGGCGCAAAGAGCATCAAGTTGTATCGGAAAAAGAGTTGAAGGTGTTTGAAACGGTTACTCAATAATAGTCAAGTGGCTTCTCTACGAGACGCTACGCGTAGCTTGCTTAAGAGCAGGGGTACGCTCCAATTAAAAATTAAAAATTAAAAATTAAAGAGTTGGAAGTGGGGCTTGAACCCACCACTGATTGTAGACAACTGAATTTCATTCAGTGTGAGCCTGTATTCAAAATTAATCAATTCAATAATTTCTTTATTCTTCCTGCGTGAATTTGGGATTTTGAATCCAAAAAAAGTTACTTGCACATACTTAGGTTAATGGTTTCTCAACGTCTTCCTGTTTCTCTGTTGCAGCGTGTTCTAATCGCGCAGACATCATTTGTTTTTGCTGTTCTTGTAACCAAATTTCAAACAGTTCATTCAGTAGGCGGGCTTTCATCAATTCATCCAATTGTGCGGGAATAAATTTTTCTAGCCGCAAAATCACAAACCATTCAGCAATACGGGTAGGAGGTAATATTTGACCTGGTTGACTGCTAGAGAGCATTTGCACCATCACTGGATGTAGTGCGTTGAGTTCAACTGGCCCTACTAAACCGCCAGTTTGGGCTTCTGGTCCAAGTGAGTATTCCCGTGCCAAGTCAGCAAAAGAATTTTCTTTTGCTTGAATACGAAAGTAAAGTTCTTGAGCAATTCCCACATCTTGGGTTCGCAGTAGGGAATAAATTACTTTGTCAAGTTTTGACTTCGACTGAAAAAAGTAGGCCTCCAATTTATTACCCCAAGTGGCTTGCTTAAATTTTTCAATTTTCAGCTTTCGAGTGGTAATTGCTTCTAGTTGTTCATAACTCAGACCCTGACGTGCCATCCAAGCTTGGATGTCTTCTTCATTTTTCAACTGTTTTTCAGCGTAAAACTGCTGTTTAGCTTGGGCTACTTCTTCAGGTGTAAGCTCTATTGCCACATCAGTGGAGCGTGAGCTTTGCTCAATCGCCTCATCAATGATCAATTCCCGGTGCAATTGTGGCAGCATTTGGTAACTGGCTAGTAAAGAAATCAGTTCACTAGCTGCGATTTTACGATTACCGATTTGGAGCGCTTCAGTCATTAGCTTTGGTATATTTCAAAGAATATTTTGTTTGTTAAAGAAGCTATACTGTAGCTGATTCACTGGAAGCTTTGCCTTAGCCCCAATAAGTCAGGTACGCTAACCTCAATTTCAGAATAATTAAATAGTAATTTGCTAACATACCTTAAAATATACAATTTCTATAAGTTTTTATCAAAGATTCTACGTAAAAACTACCACATTATGAACAAATGGTTAAATTACATGTGCAAGTTTTCAGATTTTATTAAGATTTATTAAAGATTTTCATAAATGGAAAAAGGCAGCACATTAAATACTGCCTTTTTCTATGAGGAATTTACGCATCTCGCAGCCAAAGAATCGAACGTTTACAACGACTCTAAGTAGCTCAAAAGATCTGCCATTTCTTGGGCACTAGGCTGGAACTTTGGCATTGGGGGCGTATCGCCACTAATGACTTGATGAATCAGTCCATACCGAGATTTGTGCTTAGATACAGCTTGCAAACTAGGCCCCACTCGCCCATCTGCTTCCAAGCCATGACAACCGGCACAATTAATTTGAAAGATAGCGTGTCCTTGAATTGGGTTTCCTGTTAGGGATAAAACACTCTTGACATAAGGATCAGAGGCTTGAACCAAGTGAACAGCAAAAAAGCCCAAGGGCACTGCTAGCAGGATGGTCAGCACCAATAAAACGATGCGCTGAATCAAAATTTCGGGTTTGGTAATCTGATTATCCAAAAGGTTTGCTGTAAAAGTCTAGGTGTGCTAAAAAGTTTTCATTTCCTACACATAGCTTAAAAGTTCTTGTTTGTGTCTGCAAGCACAGAAGACTATTTTAGTATGGAAAGTCGTCCTTGCAAAAGGCTTTATAGCAGAGGATTCATACCAAATTTGGTAAAATCAAAAACGGGAAACAAATATTGAATAATTGCAAAGAGGAGACTTACAGTGGTTGAACCCCTGCTCTCAGGTATTGTCCTTGGTCTAGTTTTCGTCACCCTCGGCGGACTGTTTTACGCTGCTTATAAGCAATACAAGCGCCCCAACCAGCTGGGAGGCTGATAAAGTGCTGAGTTAGCAGTAGAGACGCGATTAATCGCGTCTGTACAAAAATGGCGATTAATTGCGTCTGTACAAAAATTAGGGGTTAGCAGCTAGAATTTCTCCCTTGCTTGTCATCTCGCGGTCGGTGAGCACAGCCGAACCTCATCTCTCCATCTCCTCATTCCCCTCACTTGCAATTGTGTAAAAAGTAAGTGATGTGTTGCCGTAAACTTTCTGGCGGCAAATTTCCCAATTGGGAATCTCTGGCGATGTCCAATCTTGTGAAGCGTGTTCAACTGCGATTTCGCCGCTAGGATCTAAAAGTTGATGGTGAGCGATCGCTTCTAAAACTGGCTCATACAATCCACTGGCATAAGGTGGATCGAAGTAGATTCTATCAAATTGCTGGCCTGATAACGTCTTTAACTGCCCAATAATATCTCCCCGCAATACCCGATATTCTTGTTCGGGATTAGCTACCTGCTGCCAATTTTGACCAATAGTGGCACAGGCTCGGCTCGATTTTTCTATTCCCACAACTAAGGCCGCTCCTCTACACAAAGCCTCTGCGCCCATTGAACCAGTACCAGCGCACAAATCTAGCCAGTGGCAACGTGTAATTTTTCCCTGCCAAATATTAAAGACTGCTTCCCTAACTCTAGCACTAGTAGGTCTAGTCTCTTTACCTGGTAAAGTTTTTAGCTGGCGATTCCCGTAAATTCTCAGACTCATTAGGCATTAGTCATTAGTCATTAGTCATTGGTCATTGGTCATTAGTCAGTGTTTAATCGTCAGCGGTGATTTTGATTTATTCACAAAGGATAAAGCCCAAAGTCGAAGCCAAGGCTTCCTTGGATCATAACTTTGTAAGAGAGGACAAATGACAAAGGACAAAAATAATTAGGCAGGAATTTTTTCCCGTACTTGAGCAACAAAATTAGACAGGATTTGCAATCCGATATTAGAAGATTTTTCGGGGTGAAATTGTACAGCCATCAGGTTTTCACGGGCGATGGCAGCTGTTACAGTTTGGGTACCGTGGGTGATGGTTGCTGCACGAATTTGCTCTTCTATTGGATCGACATAGTAGGAATGGACAAAATACACCCAAGGATCTGACGGTAAATGCTCCCACAAAAGACTTTTTGGCTGAGTCACTTGCAGTTGATTCCAACCCATATGAGGAATAGTAATGTCTGGTTCGGGACGAAACCGCCGGACTTTTCCTTTGATAATTCCCAGTCCTGGTTGGATACCTTCTGCACTTGATTCAAAGAGAATTTGCAGTCCCAAACAGATGCCCAAAAAAGGTTTGCCAGATGCGATCGCATCTTTGATCGGTTGTTCTAAACCACGCGATCGTAAATGTTGTACTGCGGGATCAAATGCTCCCACTCCCGGCAAAACTATTGCATCTGCTTGCTCTAATTCCTTTGGAGAATAAGTAACATTAGGAGTTGCCCCGGCTTTTTCCAAACCTTTGCAGACTGAGTGCAAATTTCCCATCTCATAGTCTACGACCGCAATCACTGGCATCTACCTGCTCCTTGTAAAATTATTATGGAGGGTTTTTCTATTCTAAATAATATTCCTATTGTAAATAATATTTGTTATGCACAAAAGAATTCTATTAACTTCTTTTGACACTTGGCTGACCGATCAACAGTCAAATTCATCTGATGATTTATTAATAGAAGTTACGAAACTTCAGCTGATTCCCCATGATTTAACTTTTTTGCGGTCGTTACCCGTAGATGTGCAACAGGCCAGTTCTCTGGTAATTGAAAAAATCAATGCCATCCAACCTGATTACATCATCTGTTGTGGCATGGCTGCCAGTCGTACTCGATTAAGTGTAGAATTAGCGGCTAGCTCTGGTGAAAGTGTTTTGCACACAGATGTTGATTTAGAAAAATTAGTCGCCGAAGCAGTGGCAATTGACATTAGCCACAACTGCGGTAAATTTGTTTGCGAAGGTCTTTACTATTGCGTCTTAGACTACTTAAACCAAAACAAACTACCAGCGCGTTGTATCTTTGTTCACGTTCCGGTTCTCAATGAAGAAAATTTGAGTGGCATTTTGGCTGATTTCTTATTAATTATTAACAATCTGGCACTTTCATCAAGTTGTTAGTGTCTGTATGTTCAAAGTGTTACCTAAGTATATGTTGCCGTTTTTACTAATTTTTCCCATAGCCCAATCTACACCTGTTACACCACCGCTTGAAGAAGTGGTGCAATCACAGCAAGTGCGGCCTTTACCAGGTAAGTTGGATACAGTGCCAACTTTTAACAGCAATAGTCCGGAATTAGTTTTAAAAGAAGGAATTTTACTTTCGACTTTTCCATCAAATGGCAAAAAAATTCCAACAGCACATCTGAATTTTCCCTTTCGAGGACGATTTGATATTTTTGCTCACCACGTAGCTAAAGCTCAGCCACCAGAAAATTTACGTTCTCTTTATTTGGGGATAATTTTGCATAACCCTAGTTCGGGGTCGGTGAAAGTAAATATTTTGCAGGCAGCGAGTTATTTGAGTCAACCCGATGCACCATTTATAGAGTTACCATCCTTTACCCAAAATCCTCTAGGAAAAATTTTTGCTGGCCCTGGCGATCGCGTCATGACTGATATATTAAGAGGACGACGACAAGAAATTTTCCCTGCCCAAATTGAAATTCCACCAGGGCAAAGTCGGATGTTACTAAATTTACCAATTCCGGTGCAGGGATTGACACCACCTCTAAATGGTCGGTCTACATTAATGCGACTGCGGAGTAATGGCATCGTCTATGCAGCTAGCCTAGCCATGTTCGCGCCTGTAAATGCTGATGGTGGTGAACGTGCGCCTACTTTGGAAGAGTGGGAAAATTTATTAAATAATGCTGATTTATCTAGTCCACGGGATAAAACCCCCACTCCTTTAGAGGGAACTGACAAGCCAATAATTTATGGGCGTGTTGCTGGAGTGGTTGCTGGTTCCCAATGGCGAGCCTTATTAGTAGATAATCCCAAAGCTAGGTATCTAACTATTCCCCAACCCGGCCAAATGTTTTCCTATGCTCTGAGTACACTGCATGGTGGTACCTTAGGAACTAATCAAATTCAAAGTGCTAACATGCTGGTGCGCTATCCTGACACTGCATATCGCGCTCATGGCAACTATGGAATTCAATATAGTCTGAAGTTGCCGTTATATAACAATACCCAAAGTCCTCAAACTGTGAGTGTATCGATACAAACTCCGCTAAAAGAGGATCGGTTAGTTAAACCAGGGTTGCGCTTTTTAAGTACACCAGCCCGTCAAGTATTCTTTCGAGGAACAGTACGGATACGTTATCAAGACGAGCAAAATCAGCCAAAAACAGAGTTTGTGCATTTAGTACAAAAGCGAGGTCAACCAGGAGAACCCTTAGTTTCATTAAATATGAAAGCTGGCGATCGCTCTTTAGTAGAAGTAGACTTTCTCTATCCACCTGATGCGACACCACCGCAAGTATTAACAGTTTCAACTCAAGCTGGAACTCGGTGAAAGGCAATACTGCTCGCTTTGTGCATTTTTAACTCGGCATTGGATTTGGGGTAAAGGTTAATAGTTCGACAAGCTCACCAACCGGGTAAAGGTTAAAGGTTTTTTCTTTCCCCCTTTCCCCTTCCCCTTTTCCCCAAAACCCGACAAGTATTGCGGTGAAAGGCAGAAGGCAGAAGTAAAAAAGTACTAATAAAAACTTTTGTTGTGGGTATAAAGCCCACTAATATACAAAAAATTTGTGCCGAGTGGAAAGTGCCACGAGACACAAGGTGTCCTTGCTTCAATCCCACGTTTTTAAACGTCGATTTCCTTCTGCCTTCTGGAATACAGATGTAGCTTTTACGACTAAGTATCTCCAGTATTTTTTGTCAATGCATTTTCTCTACTGACAAAATCCTTAATTAATTTCAAAGGATTCAATCATTTTTTCTGCGGTTGGCAAGAAGCGATCGTAATCATCTATTGCAGCTGAATAAGTGATCACATATGCTTGATTTCCCTTTAAAGTCCAAATTTGTAAATTTTTTAAACTCTTTTTTCCGTCTTTGCCAAAGAAAATCAATTGATTAGCTCGTTTCTTTGCTAGAGTTGTTTCACTTGTATTTACAATATTTGCATCAGATAAAGTAGCTTTTACTTCCTTAATAAATAAATCTTTCGATTCCTCTAATGTTCCAGGAAAATCTTCAACATTTATAGTCAAAACTTCTTGAAAATTATCTTTTTCAGTTTCTTTGGGCGATAAAAATGTCACTAATTCTTTAGTTATCAGATTTGGTGTTACTTGAATTTTCCAAGTTTCTGGATATTCGATTTTTATTCCATAAATATAATTTTGATACATCAAAAATCTTTGTCTTGGAGTTTGTAATTGCAATAACCATAAACTTATAGTAGCGACTACTGCGGTTATTCCTGCACTGAGGAAAAATTTCTGAGGTCGTGCAAGTTGCAAGGTTTTCTGAATTGTGGTGTCTGGTATTTTCTCCAACATTTCTAAAGCTTGCAATGCCGATGTTGCTGTCGAATAACGTTGACGGAAGTCATATAGCACCATTGTGTCTAAAATTTCTGCTAGCTGCTGGCTCACTTGTATTTGATTGCGCCAATAAATTTCTCCTGTATCAGGGTTTCTTGGTAGTCCTTGACTGCCAAAGTCAACAGGATTAATTCCTGCCAAAGCTTGGATACCAATAATTCCCACTGCATAGATATCGCTGCTCAATTGTGGAGTGCGACTAGCTTGTTCGCTTGGCATATAACCATAGGTACCAATGGCAACTGTAAAACTTGTTTGTCCTTGAGAATTAGTCATTTGGGTAGTGATTTGTTTTACAGCCCCAAAGTCAATTAGTACGATCTTGTTATCTAATTGTCTGCGGCGAATATTGGCAGGCTTGAGATCCCGGTGAATCACATTATGTTGATGGACAAATGCTAAAACTTCCAAAATCTCTTTTAGAAGCTTAATAGTTTCATATTCACTCAATCGCTCACCGAAAGGAGGTATTTCTTGAGTAATGTCATGACCTGGAATAAATTCTTGAACTAAATAAAATTCTTGATTTTCTTCAAAGTGAGCCAATAATTGAGGAATTTGGTCATGCTTTCCTAACGTTTCTAGAATTAATGCTTCCTGGTCAAACAAACGTTTGGCTTCCCCTAAAGTGTATGCATCAGTAGAAAGTGGTTTAAAATGCCTAACAACGCACTGCGGATTCCCTGGTCTTTGCATGTCTTGAGCTAAAAAAGTCGTGCCAAATCCCCCTTGTCCCAGTTGTGTGAGAATTTGGTAGCGTCCACCGATGGTTTGACCCTGCATTAAATTCCCCCTTGCTGCTGGAATTACTCATTCACTAATTTTGTTAATCTTGATTTTTGCACATAATCTGAGTGGGGAGTGGGGGATGAGGGGGATGAGGAGAAGTTGCAAAAAACGCCATAGGTTTAGAAACCTATGGCTAATAGCAAAATTGCTCTCAAGAGGACTAAACTTTATTGGTGTCTAAAGATTGAATATGTGCAATATATAACTATTATAACTTCTCCTCATCCCCCACTCCCCACTCCCGATTTTTCAAACACTAAATAAAATGACCATTGACCTATGAGTTTGAGTCTGTGCATGATTGTGAAAAACGAAGCAGCAACACTGTCTAAATGTCTAAGCAGTGTCAACAAAGTGGTAGATGAAATGGTAGTGTTGGATACAGGCTCAATCGATCGCACTCCTTATGTTGCCCAACAGTTCGGTGCGAAAGTCCATCATTTTAAATGGTGCGATGATTTTAGTGCCGCCCGCAATGCAGCTTTAAAATATGTGACTGGTGATTGGGTTTTGGTATTAGATGCTGATGAAACTCTCACACCAGGAATTGTACCGCTATTGCGAGAGACGATCGCCAGGGACGAATACCTGTTACTCAACCTTGTCCGCCACGAAGTCGGTGCAGAACAATCTCCTTATTCTCTGGTTTCAAGATTATTCCGCAATCATCCAGATATTCACTTTGAGCGTCCTTACCATGCCTTAGTGGATGATAGCGTGTCGGCAATTCTAACCAAAGAACCCCATTGGCAGGTGGGTTATTTACCAGGAATCGCAATTCTCCATACAGGATATCAAAAAAGTGCGATCGCTCAAAATAATAAATATGCTAAAGCCACAGCAGCGATGGAAGGATTTCTGGCTACTCATCCTGATGACCCCTATGTTTGCAGTAAATTAGGGGCATTATATGTGGAAACTGGGAAAATGACCCAAGGGATGGAGTTACTCAGACGAGGATTACAGCAGATAAACGAAAGTCACGCGGCTGGAGAAGAAAACTATGATATTTTGTACGAACTTCACTATCATTTAGGCATTGCCTACAATCGCTTAAAAAATTTCCCGCAGGCTATTTCTCATTATCAAACTGCAATTAAATTGCCAATTTATCCCATGCTCAAACTAGGAGCATACAACAACCTAGGTAACTTACTCAAAGCCGTAGGAGATTTCAATGGTGCAAAAACTGCTTATGTCGCAGCGTTGAAAATCGATCCGAGTTTTGTTGTTGGACACTATAATCTAGGGATGACATTTAAAGCTTTGGGTTTATTTATAGATGCGATCGCTTGTTATCAAAATGCCATCGTGTTAAATCCCAACTACGCCGAAGCCTATCAAAATTTAGGTGTAGTGCTGCTAAAAGTCGGCAATCATCAAGAAAGTTTGACAGCTTTCAAAAAAGCGATCGCCCTTCATGAAAAGCATAACCCCCAAGAGGCCAAAAGACTACGCCAGGGGTTGCAAGAGATGGGAGTTATGTAGATAAACGGGCATGGGGCATGGGAGACACAGGGAGATGAGGAGATGGGGAGCAGACAAGCAGTTTTTCCCCTCCGCCCCTCCGCCTTTTATACCCCATTCCCAATATATATATTTTTTTATCCCTCTTCAGAAATTTGCCATTTGAAAATTGATGTTATAGATTAGTGCTGAAGTTTTAATCAAACATCTAAATTAGCAATGAAAACCACCCAAATCAGTTCAACAACACAACAAAACAGACCCACCAAGACCAAAAAACAGTCTTTTCCTGGGATGAATATTGGTACTCCGAAAGTACCATTTCGCAAATCCAAGAAAATAGTACAGCAGCATGAATTACTTAGTGACTGGGAACACGCAAGCTAATTTACTACTTTCCATTTATTGTTACGAAGTTGCTGGTAATTGCTTGGATTCTTCCATGTCTCATAATCATTCTTCAAATTGGTGTTAGTAGCAAAACTCGACATCAAAAACACCCATTTTAAGTAGTGATTGAGTACAAACGCCGACAAAAAAGCCTGAGTTCTTTACTAAGGTTAAGGATTAGAATATTTCGCTATAGTTATATAGTTAACAGGCAACAGCTTTAAAAGGAGTTAAAGAGATGGAAACTAAGCCAACTGACCCATCACTAGCACTCACAGAAATTCCCTCTGGCTATCTCAACATCATGGGTTACGTTGATTCCTCAGAAGTCAATGGCCCTGGTTGTCGTGCAGTGATCTGGGTGCAAGGTTGTCCGCGTGAATGTCCTGGCTGCTTTAATCCTGACTCCTGGTCTTTTGAGGCTAACCAGCTTATTGCTGTTGATACTCTTGCCGAGAATATTCTCAGTAATCCTACTAACACTGGTGTAACGTTCTCTGGTGGAGAACCGTTTTGGCAAGCACCTATGCTAGCATCTTTAGCTCGTAAGGTAAAAGCTGCTGGGTTGAATGTAATGTCTTTTACTGGGTTCACCCTCAAGCAGCTACAGTCTGAATCTGCGCCGCCAGGTTCCCAAGAATTGTTAGAACAACTCGATATCTTAATTGACGGGCCTTTTGTGCAATCTCTGGCAATTAATTCTCCGAATTCTCCAGTTTCTTCTAGCAATCAACGGATTCACATATTTAACCCTGTCCTCTCTGACCAGATTACCTGGGCTAGCGACCAAATCGAAGTTCACATTCTCAAGGATGGTAGCCGTATTGTTACTGGCTACCGAGGTGGACTGGAATTGATTTAGCACCAAATTTTGAGTAGCAAATGAGTAGGAAGGAAGAATCTAAAAATTGAAGTACCCAGCGTTAGGAAACTCCAACAAATAAAAACAACCGCTTGAAGTTGCTGACTGTTGACTGTAAACAGTGGGATATTTTTTTATTTGGAAGTCCCGTTAATACCAATTCTCTATAATCTCGCAACAGATGAATCTTCGCATCTTTGCGTCTGGTGTGTCCCCGCGTCATCATCTGTAATTCTATTTTGGAGAATTGGTATTATTCTTTCACTTCCATAACTTTCACTGTAACCTCTCCCTGTCCCAACTGAATCGATAAATCTTGCCCTACTTCTAACTCAGACGCAGCACGAGCGATCGCCCCATTTTCCTGTCTCACCACCGCATAACCACGCTGCAACACAGCTTTCGGGTCAAGAGTTGCCAATTTTTGCCGCAACAATTCTAAATGCTGCTTTGCTTGGTGCGATCGCCCCATCATTACTTGTACCAATTGCCGACGCTTCCAAACTAGCTTCTGTGCCTCTTGCTGTACTTGCCGATCTAACCGCAAACGTCGCAAACGGTTTCGTAATGCTTGCAGTTTATTCTCAGCATTTTCCCCAAAGCCATGCATGACTTCATGCAAAGCCAGAACTCGCTGCCGATGCTCAGCATACAACTCTGAAATTGCGGGTACAACTGTTTCCGCTGCTGCCGTTGGTGTATGCACACATACATCTGCAACTAAATCTACCAAAGATTCATCTCGTTGATGACCAATGCCAGTAATTACAGGAATCGAACAACTAGCAACAGCTCGCACCACTCGTTCATCATTAAAGCAAGCCAATTCTTCAACCGCACCCCCACCACGCGATAGAATTAGCACTTCGGCGCGTCCATCCCAGTCAACTCGTTCAATTGCTTTAACTATAGATTCTGGTGCTTGCTCACCTTGTACTGTGGCTGGAGAAAATAAAACGTGTAAACCTGGATACCTTTGCTTGAGAGTTTTTTGAATATCGCCCCAAGCCGCCGCAGTTGGTGAAGTGACGACAGCGATGGTTTGGGGGTGGATGGGGAGCGATCGCTTTTTTTGTGGATCGAATAACCCCTCAGCCAGCAAGCGATTTTTGAGTTGTTGATACCGTAGCGCCTGTAAACCAACACCAGCTGGTAAAGTCTGCCAAACCGATAACTGATACTCTCCCCGTTGCGGATACACTCGAATACTCCCCAAAATAATTATCTGTTCACCAGGAACAGGAATCTGGGCAAGTTTTGGCAATTGGCTATTCCATATCACACACTTAATTCCTGCGGTGCTATCTGTATCTTGCAATGTGAAAAATAACCCACTGCGATGATGGTTAGCACTGGAAACTTCTCCAGTCACCCAAACTTGCCGCAATTGTTCATCTTGCTCTAATAGCAAGCGGATATAGTCAGTTAAACCAGATACCGAAAGCGCTGTATTAAGAATCAGAGAGTCGGGAAGGTCGAAAGTCATCAAAGATGCCTGAAAGCATTTGTGCTGAAGCGATTCTAGCATTTTTTATGAAAACCAAAGTTTATGCCAGTAAACGCTTGAATTTTTTGTATACATAATCATTGCGCTTATAAACTAAAATCACCTTTACTAAATTTTGATCGGGAAAAGACATGTAAACAATTGGATATTCACCACTACTAACTCTATAAAAACCCTGATAACCAGATAAGTAAGTGGGCATCAAAAAAGTCAGCTATGTTAAGATATATAATACGGAGAG
>NZ_CAWUDO010000092.1:0-31625 GCF_963920935.1 Nostoc sp. CCY 9925
ATCTGCTGTATCCATAGTGGTTCGCCCTTTTGGCAAAACTTTTTGGTTTACTGATAGTGCCTTGCATTTCGGGGTCTAGAAGTGCTTCTTCTGGTGAAGTGAGGATTTGAATAATATCGACATAAACTGTACTGATGATGCACTTTTGACCATCGGTGGCTATAGCTTGGGTCTGTAAATCAAAGGGGATAATCATAAAATCTCCAGTTTTGAGTGCGCTTGTGTGAGCTAATGACTGTTAACTAATGACTAATGACCAATGACTGTTGGCCAACGATCGTCAAGCAGTAACCACAGCTTTCTTAGAGAATGCCCCTGCTTGTTTTAGTGCCGCCGCAGGTTCGGGGTGCGCGAAAAACTCTTCAATCGCTTTCGTTAACCCCGCAGCCACGACCGGATCGTGGCAAGCGTAAATGTAAACTGATTGTTGAGTACCGTTGACTAGTCGATCCTCTTGGCGATCGCCCAGTTGTGGGTAAAATGTCCTCACCCATGTACCCAGATGCCCTCGGTAATGTGAACCACTGATAGGGACTTTTTTACCTAACTCACTTTCTGCGAAGTTGACCACGCCCAGCCAGCATTCTTTTGAAGGAGTCAACATCTTCCGGTTATGTTCAGCCAGAAGATTAGCAGCGTAGTCCTTCACCTGCTGTTCCATGTACGGGTTGAGTCTGCCACCAGTTAACTCGGCTAAAGTCTTCATTGCCAGGACAAGAGTATGCAATCGCTGTTCAACTGGGGGCAGGGCTGGTGCAGGGGGTTGTTCTGGTTGTTGAGTCGTGGGTTTTGTCCAGCCCATGATGTCTTGCATCCAGGCGCGAACGCCGATAGTTTTGAATGCTCGACAAATTAGCTTTGCTTGTTTAGTGCAGTATCGTGCTGCTTCGTATGCGTAATAGTCGAGGATGATGGCGATCGCGATGTCTGGGATGCCGTTGGTTCTCCACTGGTTCAGGTTAACAGCATCAAAGCCTGACTCCATAAGCACTTGAGCCAGTTTTGATGGTTCTTGGTTAACACTGTCCAGGGTCTTGAGAACTGCAACAGCACTAACCCCAGCTAGTCTTGCAGTTGCCCGAATACTGGCTTTACCATGACCGTTAGAGTCAACAGTAATTTCCTGTTTTATCTGTTCGATAATTTGAGCGATTTCAATTTGTGACATAGTTTTAGTTGTGTGATTAGTACAAAGCTTTATGTTGAGATTTAGACTTTTACTCGAACTAAGTCTTCTTCTCGCACTAAAGAAAAGCGACTGGTCATAGTCGATACTTTGGGAAAATCAGGTGATGCCAACTCGACGAAATAAAACCAAGACTTTTCAATTAACTCAATCCCCAAAACTAGCCTTTGCTTTGTGCCAAGATTGGGAATGCACAAAAGTACGCGTTCGCCCAGAACAAAAGCGGGTTTTGTATTAGTCCTTTGTTGCATCTGCCCAGTGCCGATGATTTGATGTTTTGTCGTGTAGATGAAGTCATCTTTGACCTCGATAACGTAATTCCAGCAATCGCCATACCACTGAACACCGCAGCAGTAGCCGAATGTTCGATTGGTCTTGAGGTAGACTTTTTCTAACAAGTTGACTTCAACAGGTGGGATGTTTTGACCCCAAGGTGGCGAAAGAAACCAACATCTTTCTAAATCGGTGATTTGTTCTGTCATAGAAACTTTCCTAACTTCGTATTCGATGATGTCTTTATCAATGCCAGCGATGCGTATGTTATCTGTAGAATCAGCTATTGTTTACGCTTTGAGTAATTACACTTAGCTGTTATCGCAAAATAGTTTGGAAGTGCCTGAATTGACCTTTTTTCCCAAAATCAGAAATCAGTGCTTATACTTACAACAAGCGAATAGTCGAATTGAGAAAGTGGGCAATTATGCCCACTGTTTCCCTACGCTGCTATCAGTTCTCGCACTGGCTCAGATTCCATCAAAAGCCCCCACTCGTCAGCCGTTAGCTCGTCAAAAGCTTTATCCAAGAGTTCTTCGTAAGATGCAACTTCCGGCACCAACAGCAATTGCACTGCCTCATCCACCGACTCACACGCCCTCTTGTGCTGCCCTGAAGAAGCCCGGATGACCCACCAGTTGCCATTTGTACAGCTAACTGAGCCTAATCTCTCGCCATCCTTGGTATAAATACCATCTTCGAGCAGTTCCAAACCGTGCTGCTCACATGCGTTGAAAATTTGGGACATTATTTCATTACCTGTGGTGCATGGTTCCTCGAATGGTTCCTGCACTGGTAATGTGCCTTGCTGGTACTGCTGTTTAACGTAGCTGTGGCATCGAGCAGGTGTGGTGTCTCGGAAAATCTCAACCTTGTTTACCAGCACTCGCCAGTACAGGTTCTCATGGTTCTCGTCATCGAAGCTAATGCTGGCTATCAGTTCGCCATTAACGAACGCTTCTTGGTCGTAGAAGGAGATTTCTGTAATTATCGGAACTTGGAGCAATTCGCAATTCGCAGTTCGCAATGGGCTACGCCCCGCTGCGCTAACGCAATTATCTGATTGATTCATCAAAGACCCGAAATCTTTACTTTTCGGTATGGTATTTAATTGCGAATTGCGACTTGGTAATTGCGAATTGTTCAAGGTGCCGTCTTTGTAGTGCCAGTAAATGAAGCGTTGGCATCTGGCAAGTGTGGTATAGCGGAAGATTTCGTTACCATTCACCATCACTACCCAAGGCTGAGTGACAAACTCGCCGTTATCGTAGCTGATGTACGCGATTAGCTGTTTACCAGCAAAAATCTCGAAATGGTGGGGGTTGATTTCTTTGATTGCCAATTCTTCTGGCGCAACAGCCTGGGCTTGGTCTGCGATGTACCTGTCGAACTCGCCCTGGGCAATCTCTTGCTCATCTTTTGCAGAACGGGCGATTTTCTGGAGTTGAGCCGCTTGGTGAGAGACAACCGCACTAATCCATGCAGCCCTGCGTCGTCTGTCTTGTACTTCGAGTGTGCAGCCGATTTCGCTGTAGATGCGCTTTAGCTGGGCTAGGGATTTGGAGCGCAGCTGTTGTTGGCTGTAAATGGTATGTGTCATTATATTGGTACTCCATCTGTATGGTGGGTTTTTTACAAGAGGCGATCGCAATAAGTTTTTCCAGGACTAGCGATTGCCTTTTGTTGTGTCTCTATATTCGCATTTTTAGGTAATAGTGTCAATATGCGTATTCGCATTTTTAGGGTATAGTATCTATTATGAGATTATGGAGGTATGACAGTGCAAAATCGAATTAAAAAATTTATTGAAGAGAAAGGCATCAGCCGATATAAGTTCTGGCAAGACACTAAGCTTGGCAGAGATACAGCTTATCGGCTATGTAATGACCCCAGCTATATACCTACAGGCAGTGTATTAGACAAGATTTGCACTACTTATAAAGTTCAGCCAGGGGAATTTTTGGTTTGGCTCCCTGATGATGAGTCTGGTGTTGAAGCAATAGTTGACAACCTAATATCGGAAACCGAGGAAGCGCCGAACATTAACAAACACTCTCGCAGCCAATTAACAGATCAAGTCGATGGAATAGTGTTGCCATTTGAAAGGAGATCGGCATGAGCGTGTTGTATCAAAAGCGATTACAGCTTTTGATGATTAGTTCTGTCCCTGCCAATGTTTATGTATATTTCCATCTATTCTTCAATCAACGATTAAACCTATCTAACACGCTCAAAATCTATCTGTATTCGATTTTGAGCAAGTTTCTCTGAGCTAAAAGAGGTGGAATAATGAACACCCCACCCCGCAAACCCAAGAAAGCCACCTCTGCTGCATCCAGCAAATCAAAATCACCCAACTCAGACATCGCGCCTTCCGAAGACCCAGCTTCTGCAACGATTGACGTGGCGGCGGTTGAAGTGCCTGAATTAACCGAGCAAGAACTGAGCGATCGCCTACATTTGGAACGCAAGGTAGAACGCGCGTTTTTCGAGGCAGGTAAAGCTTTGGTGGAGTTACGCGATCGCAGATTGTACAGATCCACTCACAAAACCTTTGAGGAGTATTGCCGCGATCGCTTTGGTTTTAGCCGCAGACAGCCTTACCATTTAATGGAAGCTGCGGTTATTTTTGATAATTTGGTGGAAAAATGTGAACGGAACGTTCACATTTTGCCGACGAATGAGTGGCAAGTTAGACCACTGGCAAAGCTAGACCCAGACACTCAGCCCGAAGCATGGCAACAAGCAGTAGAATCTGCCAATGGGAAAGTACCCTCTCATCGCATAGTCAAGGATGCGGTGCAAAAGATAATGGAACGCACCCAAGTACCTAACAGCTACCAGATCGGTGAGGTGTGCCAAATTTTAGCCAAGGACAACCCGGAACTCAGGGGCAAAGGTGGCTGTTGGTGCATTGTTACTTATGTTGGTGAGTTTAGCTGCACTGTAAGAACTTGGGATGGAGAAGTGACCGTTGGAGTGCAGCATCTCAAATCTTATAACTACTTATCTGGCGAATGCGAACAGATGCAATCTTTGTGCGATCGCATCAGCAGAATATATTTTGATTCTCTGGAAGATACAGTCAAAAATCTGTTGCAGTCGTTGGGGAAGTTGAACCGTCCTTATCTTACTGCTGTGGAGGAGAAACTGTTGAATTTGATAGAAACAGAATATGGAGTTACTGATGGAGGATAAAATGAGTGCAAATTACCCAGAATTACACGTAGATTGGATAGTTGATTTAAGGCATAGAATGAAGTTGAACTACGAAACTTTAGAAAACTTTGCTGACAGCAATAAATTAAATTACCTTGACTGTTTTTGGTTTTTCAAAGGTAATCCTGTTGTGGAAGAGTCTTTCAAAGGAATCTGTAATGTATTAGATTGCGACTGGGAAAAGGTACAACTTCCACATATCTAGCAGACGATCTCGATCTGCGATGCCTGACGGCAAGCCGCAAAGCGTCTACGCATCAATAAGGTATATTCGAGTGGGCTGGAGGAGTCGGTGCAGAGGTTTTTGGAGTCGTTGGTGAAGCTGAAGCGGGCTTATTTGACTGGACTGGAAGAAAAAGTGTTGAGTGTTTTGGAGTCTGAAATCAGAGTTTAAATCTTTTATTTCATCAAATTTATTCTTGATTACCAAACAGTAAGTAATTATTTTCGGAATAGAAAATTACTGTATAGTTTGAGGTGTACCAGATTATCCTTTCAAGAGTTGCTCTATGATCACTCTGCCTGGTATTGCTATCCAAAACAAAATATACGAAAGTGACAATTCTCTAGTGTACCGAGGCATTAGAGAGGATGGAGTATGGATCGTCGTAAAAATGCTAAAGCTTGATTATCCCTCTCCTCAAGAACTGACCCGCTACAGACAGGAATATAAAATTACCCGTTCTCTCAATCTGGAAGGAGTTATTAAAGCATACAGCCAGCAGGACTATCAACGCACTCTGGTGATTATCTTAGAAGATTTTGGCGGAGAGTCCCTAGAGCAATGGATGCACAAGCGCCCAGATATATTCTGCCCCATGCCTTTATCCACTTTTGTAGGTCTTGCGATCGCTCTCACCGACATTTTAGGCAGAATTCATGCAGCCAATGTCATTCATAAAGATATCAACCCTGGAAACATAGTCTTTAATCTAGATACTGGCGTTGTCAAAATTATTGACTTTGGGATTGCGACCCAATTTAACCGCACGAATCCGACGTTCAAAAGTCCCCATGTGTTAGAAGGCACGCTTGCCTATCTGTCGCCAGAGCAAACCGGGCGGATGAACCGGATGCTCGACTATCGCACCGATTTCTACTCGCTAGGCGTAACCTTCTACGAACTGTTAACTGGACAGCTACCGTTCCCCACTCAAGACATCCTGGAGCTAGTTCATTGTCATATTGCCAAACCGTCGATTCCTGTGCATGAATTGAACGCCACGATTCCCAAACCCATTTCAGGCATAATTTTGAAGTTGATGGCGAAAAATGCGGAGGATCGCTATCAAAGTGCTTGGAGCATCAAAGCGGATCTAGAACGCTGCGCCGGGCAACTGGCAGAAATGGGTCAGATCAACGCCATGTCGTTGGGACTGCAAGATGTTTCAGAACAGTTTTGCATTCCTCAGAAACTGTATGGACGAGAAGCGGAGACTAAAGCATTATTGGCGGCGTTTGACAGAGTGGCTAGAAAAGAGACGTTTGGCGAAATTTGTCAACTAGAGTCAGGCATAGAAAATGCTCAATTCAATGTCGAACTCATGCTCGTTGCTGGTTACGCTGGCATTGGCAAAACAGCATTGGTGCAAGAACTCTATAAACCCATCACAGCAAAGCACGGCTATTTCATATCGGGTAAATTTGACCAATTCAGGCGCAATATTCCCTACAGCGCCATTGTGGATGCCCTGCAAAAGTTGGTGCAGCAACTTCTGGGGGAACCGGATGAGCAAGTGCAACAGTGGCAAGAGCGCCTGCTCTCAGCTTTAGGAAGCAATGGGCAAATCATCATTGATGTCATTCCGGAAGTTGAATTAATTATTGGCAAACAGCCACCTGTACCTGAAGTTGGAGCAACTGAAGCTCAAAATCGCTTTAATCGAATCTTTCAAAATTTTGTGCGGGTGTTTTGTTCAAAAGAACATCCCCTGGTCATCTTCTTAGACGATTTACAATGGTTTGACTCCGCGACGCTGAAGTTAATCGAGTTAATATTACTCGACGAGCAAACCCAACATCTATTTTTGATTGGAGCCTACCGAGACTCGGAAGTGCATCCAACGCATCCACTAGTATTAACGCTCTTAGAACTACGAAACCAAGGGGCACTACTTCAGGAGATTACCTTAGCACCCTTAACGCTCGAACCCTTGAGTAAACTGATTGCCGAGACCCTAGGTCGCAATATTGACACCGTTGGTTCTTTAGCCCAATTAGTGTTACGTAAAACCGAAGGCAACCCTTTCTTTGTCGGTGAATTTTTGCGAATGCTGTATAGCGGAAATCTGTTAATCTTTAATGCGAAACAGTTAAGCTGGCAGTGGGATATTGCTCAAATTAAAGCCCAAAATATTACCGATAATGTGGTGGAGTTGCTGCTGATCCAGTTGAAGAAATTGCCAAATGAAACACGGCGAATTCTTCGCTTAGCCGCTTGTGTTGGAGCTGAATTTGATTTAAAAACGTTAGCGATCATTTGTGAGCGCTCGCCTCAAGCGATTTTCCAGGGTTTACTAGCAGCAATACAAGCTGAATTAATTCAACCTTTATCTGAATTAGACGAAAACTTGTTAGTTCAAGACTACAAGTTTTTGCACGATCGCGTTCAGCAAGCTGCTTATGCCTTAATTGATGAGCCGCAAAAACAAGTTGTTCATCTCCAAATTGGTCGCAATTTACTCGAAAAAACTTCACCAGAGCAGCGTTTTGATCGAACGTTTGTCATTGTTGATCATCTCAATCAAGGAATTAATCTGATCAACACTCAATTAGAACGAACTGAAGTTGCCAGATTGAATTTAATGGCAGGACAGAAAGCAAAGGCAGCTACGGCTTATGAAGCAGCATTTCAGTATTTCAATATAGGACTGAAACTCCTAGATACAGACAGTTGGCTCAGTGAGTATGACCTTACCTTAGCACTGTACTCAGAAGCAGCAGCGGCAGCGTATCTTGACGGCCGCTTTAATGAGATGGAACAATTGGTAGAAGTGGTACTCAATCGCGCCAAAACAGCGATCGACAAAGTGCAGGTTTACGATAGCAAAATTCAAGGATATTTATCACAGGGCAACCTGAAATCAGCACTCAAAATTGGTTTGGAAGTGTTGAAGCTCCTGGGAGTAATCTTACCAGAAAATCCAAGTGAGTTAGATGTTCGAGGCGGATTGGAGTCAACGGCTGCACTACTCGCCCAACGAGAAATTGAAGACTTGGTTAATTTACCAGAGATGACTGCACCAGAACCGCTAGCAGCAATGTCAATCCTAGCGAATATAGGGGCTGCTGCATTCATAGTATCACCAGCACTGGTGATACTGATTACTTGCAAAGCGGTAAATTTATCAATCAACTACGGGAATGCTATCTGGTCATCACTGTATTATGCTGGCTACGGATTTGTTCTATGTGGAGTTGTTCAAGACATTGAACTCGGCTATAAATTTGGTCAATTGGCTCTTAGCTTGGCAGAACGATTGAATACCAAAAAAGGCAAGGCTAAAGCATTACAGTTATTTAGTGACCATGTTATGCAATGGAAAGTACATCTTAAGGAAACGATACCACTGCTGGTTGAGGCTTATCAGGAAGGAGTGGAAACCGGAGACTTTGAAACCGCTGGTTATGCTGCATATGACGTGTGCTACAACTCGTTTTTCGTCGGTGAGTCACTCACCCAACTGGAACAGAAAACGGCAACATACAGCAAAGCGGTTGAGCGAATCAGACGGGAAAGCCCCTCGACTTGGATTGCAATAGTGTGGCAGACCATTCTTAATTTGTTAGATAGGTCTCTTAATCCCAGTCGCTTAGTTGGTCGGGTGTGTAATGAAGAGCAGGCATTACCACACGCCCTTGCAGTTAAAGATGGAACTGCAATTCAAATGCTATATCTGCACAAAGTTATACTGTGTTATCTATTTGAAGAATATCATCAAGCTGTACAGACTGCTATTTTGGCAAGGCAACATTTTGAAGAAGTGACAGCAATAAAGGTTTTACCTGTATTCTGTTTCTATCATTCTCTGGCGCTTTTGAGCCTATTGCTCGATGCTTCAAACTCTGAAAAATTAGCTTTGCTAAACTGTGTTAACACCAACCAAGAAAAAATGCAGAAATGGGCAGAACACGCCCCAATGAATTATCTACATAAATTTTATCTAGTCGGGGCAGAGAAAGCACGAGTCTTAGGCCAATTTCTTGAGGCTGAAGAGTTTTATGAACGGGCGATCGCAGGTGCTGCTGAAAATGAGTACATCCAGGAAGAAGCATTAGCTTATGAATTAGCGGCTAAACATTATCTGGCGCGAGGTCGGTCAAAAATTGCTCAAACTTATATGAAAGAGGCGCACTATTGCTACGATCGCTGGGGCGCAACTGCTAAAGTTAAAGACTTAGAAAAACGCTATCCACAGTTTTTTCCTCAATCATCTAGAGCTGCTTCCACATCAATTCCTGGTACTGCTGGAACTATCTCTAATCCCTTCCATACCGCTTTCGATTTAGCAGCAGTGATGAAAGCTGCACAGGCGATTTCTCGTGAAATTGAACTGAAGCAACTGCTGCGATCACTGATGCAAACTGTAATTGAGAATGCTGGCGCACAAACCGGATATCTGATTTTAGAAAACTCAGGAGAATGGTCGATTGAAGCGGCTTGTGAACTCAATGCCGATGAGAATGCTTGTGCGACTCAGGTGTTACAGTCTATTCCAATTGCCGATCAATTGCCAGAATCAATCATTCAATATGTGATTCGGACTCTAAAGCCTGTCACCTTGAATGATGCGACTCGTGAAGGTGCTTTTATTAATGAGCCATACATTCAACAGAACCAGCCTCAATCTGTTTTCTGTTTGCCGCTGCTGAATCAAGCCAAGCTGGTCGGTATATTGTATTTAGAAAATCGGTTAGCAGCTGGAGTATTTACACCAGAGCGATCGCAGGTCTTGCAGCTATTATCGACTCAAGCAGCGATCGCCATCGAAAATGCCAACCTTTACTCAGAACTGCGGGCTAAGGAAAGCAAGATCACCCAGTTCCTCGAAGCGATTCCAGTGGGAATTGGGATCGTGGATGCGACAGGTTGCCCTTACTATACCAACCAATGCGGCAGTCAACTTATAGGCAAAGAAACTGATACTTCCATCGCACCGGAGCAGATCTCAGAGGCTTATCAGCTTTATGTAGCGGGAACGGATCAGATCTATCCAGCGGAGAGATTGCCGATTGTGCGGGCATTAAAGGGCGAACGCATCAGGACTGAAGATATAGAAATTCGTCGAGGTCATGCCACAATTCTACTTGAGGCACGGGGAACACCAGTTTTTGATCAACAGTGCAATATTACTCATGCGATCGCTACCTTTCAGGACATTACAGAGCGCAAACAAGCCGAGAAACTCCTAGCCGACTACAACTGCACTTTAGAGCAACAGGTCGCAGAACGAACTGCTGCGTTACGACAAAGTGAGGCCAATTACCGTAACCTGATTCAAACTGCGAATTCAATCATCCTTCGCACGGATAGGCAAGGACGAATTCGATACATGAATGACTATGGACTGAGCTTTTTTGGTTATGAGGAAGATCAGATTTTAGGGCGTACCCTACTGGAAACAATCGTTCCAGAAACCGAAACATCTGGACGCGATCTCAAGCAGTTTGTTCACGATCTGTTTCACAATCTTGAAGCTCCCTTGCCTCAAGCTTACTTGCAAACCGAGAATGAAAACCTTTGTCGAAACGGTAGACGGGTTTGGATTGCCTGGTCGAATCAAGCCATCTTCAATGAACAAGGAGATGTCGTTGAAATCTTATCGGTGGGCAATGACACCACCCAGCGTAGACAAGCAGAAGAGGCATTACAACGCAGTGAAGCTAAGTTCCGCAATATTTTTGAAAACTCACAGGTTGGCATCTTCCGCACCCGCCTCTCGGATGGATTACTTCTCGATGCCAATCAACGCTATGCCAATCTGCTTGGCTTTGATTCATCAGAGGAGATGATTGGGCTTGAACACGCCACAGACTACTATGTAAATCCCAGCGATCGCCAAAAATTCCTTGAGGTGCTGAAGCGGGATGGGGAAGTGCGAAGCTATGAAGCACAGGGGCGAAAACGAGATGGGACAGTGTTTTGGGGACTTTTCTCTGCTTATCTGAATGCAGACGATGACTACATTGAAGGGGTGATTGCGGATATTAGCGATCTCAAACAAACAGAAGCCGCTCTACAAACGAGTGAAGAACGACTACGCTTAGCATTAACCGCTTCAAATCAAGGACTCTACGATTTCGATTTAAAGACTGAAGAAAGAATTGTTAACCCGGAATACGCTTTAATGCTGGGCTACGATCCAGCAACATTCCACGAAACCATTCCTGAATGGATTGCTCGTTTGCATCCTGATGACAGAGAATCAGTTGTCGCAACCTACCGTGCTTGTATTACTGGAGAAATCCCCAACTTTCAAGTAGAGTATCGCCTTCGTACCCAGGATGGTCAGTGGAAATGGATTCGTTCTGTCGGCAAAATTGTTACCTGGAATGAATCCGGTGAACCCATCCGAGCGTTGGGAGTTGTTACGGATATCAACGATCGCAAGCAAGCAGAAGCAGCATTGCAAGCCTCTGAAGCAGAACTGCGGGCGCTCTTTTCAGCCATTCCCGATCCATTATTTGTATTCTCTGCTGAAGGGCGATTCCTTGAAATAATGGTACTGGAACGAAATCTGCTATGGCAACCCTTTGAGGAGATGATTGGTAAAACTATGCATCAACTCGGAAGGGAAGAAGCTGATGAGTTTCTAGGTTATATTCAGCAGGTACTGAGAACCCAACAAATCCTCACAGTCGAGTATGGTGCGTTTCTAAATGGACGAGAAATGTGGTTTTCGGCTCGCATTGCCCCAATCAGCCACGATCGGGTGATTTGGCTGGTGCGAGATATTACGGCGCAGAAGCAAGCAGAAGAAGCCTCAATTTTAGAAGAACGTAACCGTATGGCACGCGAAATTCACGATACACTCGCTCAGGCGTTTACAGGGATTCTGGCTCAGGTCGGTGCTGCAAAACAGGTGCTAACGGATGATGTAGAAGCAGCTCAGGCACACCTGGATCTGATCAAAGAATTGGCACGAACTGGACTGACTGAAGCACGGCGATCGGTAATTGCGCTCCGTCCTCAGCTTTTGGAGGAGGGCAGTTTACAGAGCGCTCTCCATCGTCTCGTCGCTCAAATCAGGGCTGCTGCAACTGACACCACCTTATATTATGAGATTGAGGGTGCAGTGTATTCTCTACCCACTGAAGTCGAGAATAACTTACTACGGATTGGGCAGGAAGCATTAACTAATGCGATTAGATACGCCAATGCTGACGAAATTCGAGTGGAGCTAGTCTACGATCGCGACCAGTTTTGCTTGCGCGTGAGAGACAATGGACAGGGCTTTGGAGTTGGAAGTATTTCAGCCTCTGAGGGTTTTGGCTTACTCGGCATGAGCGAACGGGCAGAGCGCATCGGCGCACAACTCACGATTAGGAGTCAACCTGGACAAGGAACAGAAATTATTGTCACCGTCAACCCTTGAGTGAGCATTACAATGAGCCAAGCTACGACCATTCGGGTTCTAATTGCGGACGATCACGCCATTTTTCGGCAAGGATTAGCCACGATTATTAACCGTGACCCAGAGATGCAGGTGATTGCACAAGCCGAAAATGGGGAACAAGCGATCGCCGCCTTTCGAGAACACCAACCAGATGTAACGCTAATGGATCTGCGAATGCCTGAAGTGGAAGGAGTTGCCGCCATTGGTGCAATTTGTGCTACTGCTAAATCTGCTCGGATTATTGTACTGACCACGTATGATAGTGACGAAGATATTTATCGGGGATTGCAGGCAGGCGCAAAAGGATACCTGTTGAAAGAAACTGAACCGGACGAGCTTCTGAATGCGATTCGTACCGTTCATCGGGGCCAGAAGTATATTCCGCCCGATGTGGGAGCAAAGTTGGTACAGCGCCTCAGCAATCCAGAACTGAGTGAAAGAGAACTAGCAGTACTCCGCTCACTGGCGCAGGGAATGAGTAATGCCGAGATTGCGGCGGCTTTGAGTATCGGTGAAGGCACTGTTAAATCCCATGTCAATCGGATTTTGAATAAGTTGGATGTAAGCGATCGCACTCAAGCTGTGATTGTTGCCGTTAAGCGCGGCATTGTAAGTTTGTAGGATGTACTTTCGATCAAATTCGGATTCTAACTTAAGTTAGAGCCTACCTTCTATCTTAAGAAGGAGCGGCTGCTCCATCAAATTACAGCCTAAAAATGTTAACTCACTGTAGACGACAACTAAAACCCAATTGTTTATATTGAATTCATGTGGATTGAGCAAGTGAATCGCAAGGTTCCATGCTTGATACAGATGTAGAAAGATGATCGACGACCATAGTTCCAGTTCTTTAGTTGTGCCAGCTTCAACCCAAGATCACAGTCAAGGTGTGCTAAGTGCCGCCGTGGTATTAGTGATGTATGGGGATTATCAATGTCCTAGAAGTGCAGCCGTTTACAAGCTGATTAAAATCATTCGGCAAGAGCTTACGGTTTCTTTTGGAGAGGATTATTTATGTTTTATCTTCCGCCATTTGCCACAGATCCAGATTCATCCTCAGGCACAACGGGCAGCCCAAGCAGCCGTTGCCGCCGCCGCCCAAGGAAAGTTTTGGTTAATGAGCGATACTTTATTTGACCATCAACAAAGGTTGGAGAACGGTTATCTTATCGAGTACGCCAATGATTTAGGGGTTGACATTCCTCAATTTCTCAAAGAGTTGTCTAAACAAGTGTATGTCGATCGCATCAATGAAGATATCGAAGGCGGAATACAGAGTGGAGTGACGACTACCCCAGCCCTGTTTATCAATGGAATTCGGTATACCGAGCGCTGGAACACGACGGAGTTGATGGCTGCCATGATTGCTGCAAGTCATTAAGTTCCCCGATCTTTGCTCTCAATTCATATCTGACTTGTCTATAAGTGCTATAAGCTATCAAATTTTGATAACTAGATTTTGCCTGTTTCGCTGAACAAAACTGCCGCTTTTTGAACCATGCCAAAAATTACCATGCCAACAACTGAATTTTTTCGTATTGATTTAGTCAATTACAAATCAGTATTTCATTGAGGATAATTCTATGCCGCATTTATTAGTACAAGGCAAGAATAATTCTGGGCATGAAGGTACACCTCAGACTGGTTCTCTTCGCGACTCCTCAGTTAATCATGCCCTGATTGCGATCGCGCAAGAAGTCACTGAGTTGCTGAGACAAACTTACCCGATACAAACTGACGAAATTGAAACAGGAGAAACAAAATGATACTGCAAGATAAAGTGGCGTTAGTCACTGGCGGAATGTGACTTGAAGAAGATTTTGGACAGGTTTGGAAGAAGAAATTGGACAAGTTGCAAGCTGAAATACCTATAACTTCGTTAAGGTATTAAGCAAGCGATCGCTCTTTTGGAAAAAGAAAATGGACACAAATCCGCTTGAATACGGCTCCTGTCCAACTTATTGCCTAACTTGTAGGATTTTTCACAAGCTTTGCGATCGCTTGCCGCAGTAAGTATCGCTATTACCAAAACCTTTATCTTGCATACAGGCATAGAGTTTGAGCAGTTTAGTTTTCCTTTATGCTATTTTTTTGACGTTCTTGGAAGGTAAACTTGGACATCCATTTTTGGAAGGTAAAGATGGACAACATGTCCAAAATCTTCTTCAAGTCACACGGAACTTCAGGAATTGGTTGTGCAACTGCGTTAGCGTACCCCTACGGGGAAGCAAGCTACGCGTAGCGTTCCGTAAAGCCTGCGGCATAGCTACGCTTAGGGCGCAGCCTCTCGTAGAGAAGGAAAGCTTAACGTTCGCGTAGCGTCTCGCAGAGAAGTTATCGCATTTGGTGCTGCTGGAGCAAAGGTAGTATTCTCAGGCAGACGCGATGCAGAAGGTGAAAAAACTGCCAAACTGATTCGTGAAACAGGCGCTGAATGCTTATACGTCCATTGAAACAAGTTCACTAACATCACAAAAATCTGACAAATCATTTTAAGAATCTGAAAGCAGTCAAGCATTGGAACTCAAGACACTTTAGATAGATAGAACCAGGAGTATTTAATCATGGTCAAAGAACAAACTGTAGACGGACAAGCAAATTTACAAGCAACTACCAATTTGACACCAGCCCAGGAGTCTTTGCAAGCAGTTTGGGAAGAGCATTTACAGTACGAGTTTGGCACTCACAGTACTGAAGATGCCCTCGCTACGATGGTTGAAGATGCTTACGTTAACCACATCCCAGTAATGACTGGGGGAGTCGGGAAACCAGCACTGCGCGAGTTTTATTCCAAATACCTCATTCCACAGATGCCACCGGACACGGAGTTGATCCTAATCTCGCGCACGATCGGGACAGATCAACTCGTGGATGAAATGGTGGCTAAGTTCACTCATACTGTTTGGATGGAATGGATATTACCCGGCGTTGCTCCCACCGGAAAACGGGTGGAAGTGCCAGTAGTAGCGATCGTCCAGTTCCGTGACGGCAAACTAGCCCATGAGCACATTTACTGGGATCAGGCAAGTGTATTGGTTCAAGTCGGCTTGCTCGATCCGGGTACACTTCCCGTCGTGGGCGTTGACAGTGCGCGTAAGGCGATCGATCCCAACTTACCTTCAAACACACTAATCGATCGCGACTAAATGTAAGAGCCAGCAAATATCAATGCCTAAACCTGCCATTTTGCAATCAGGATCGTACTCATCCTGGTTGTAGGAGGTGCTTCTTATTGCTGACCCCTACACGTATTGCTCATTGAGTTTTTGACAAAGTGACACAGCCATTCACAACAAGAGGTAACTATCATGATGCTGAAAGACAAGGTTGCTTTGGTGACTGGCGGAACATCGGGCATCGGTCGAGCAACCGCGATCGCTTATGCCAAACAACAAGCAAAGGTGGTTATTGTGGGTCGTCGAATTGATGAAGGTGAAGAAACGGTTCGATTGATTACGAAAGCTGACGGAGAGGCTATTTTTGTGCAAGCAGATGTCACGAAAGAAGCCGATGTTAAAGCAATGGTTGACAAAACGGTTGACGTTTTTGGTCGGTTGGATATTGCCTTTAATAATGCAGGAATGGGCGGCGAAAACCCCTCATTGATTGAGCAAACAGAAACTGAATATGACCGCACGATGAACGTCAATGTCAAAGGCGTTTGGTTGTCGATGAAATATGAAATTGCTCAGATGTTGAAACAAGGAAGTGGTGCAATCGTCAATATGGCATCTGCGTTTGGAGTCGTTGCACTTCCTAACGTACTCCTCTACACCGCAAGCAAACATGCGGTAGTAGGCTTAACAAAAGCTGCTGCACTCCAATATGCCAAAGCGGGTATTCGTATCAATGTCGTGGCACCAGGGTCAATCAAAACAGATATGTTTGAAGCTGCTGCACTCCAATATGCCAAAGCGGGTATTCGTATCAATGTCGTGGCACCAGGGTCAATCAAAACAGATATGTTTGAAGCCGCTACAGATGAAGCCAAAGCTTACTTGGCAGGACTTCACCCGATCGGACGAGTTGGAACACCGCTTGAAGTTGCAAATGCAGTCCTGTTTTTATCATCTGACATGGCATCGTTCGTAACAGGTGAAACATTGATGGTAGATGGTGGCTATGTAGCGCAGTAGTCGAATGACAGTGCGAAATGTTGCGACCAAGTGGCGATCAACATCAATATGAATCCTACAGACAGCGACTTTGCCGCAGACTAAGATGACTGCCCTCGGTCGCTATGGACAGGATGACGAGGTTGCTGGCATGGTCTCTTATCTCGCCAGTTCTGAAGCTGATTTTGTTACGGGTGCAAGTCTCAAAATTGATGGCGGCTATACCGCTTGAACAACAGGTAATCCAGATCTGCAACCACTACAGCAATCCTAAACAGAAAAAGATGATGAACCAAAACAAAGAGATTTACGAGTGCGTCATTGTCGGTGGCGGTTCCGCTGGACTCAGTGCGGCACTGCTTTTAGGCAGAAGTCGCCGTCGCGTGTTAGTCTGCGACAAAGGGAATCCGCGTAACGCTCCCGCACACGAGTCGCACAGTTTTTTTACCCGCGATGGCATCAGTGCACATGAACTTTTGAGCATCGGGCGCGACCAACTCAAACCTTATAAAAGCGTTGAATTTCAAGCGATCGGGGTCAAGGAAATCAACCCATCCGGCAATCAATTTGAAGTTGTATTTGAGGATGGCACGATAAAAAAAACGCGCAAAATTTTGCTGGCTTTCGGGGTAATGGATGAATTTCCAGCTCTCGAAAACTTTGGTGATTTCTGGGGCAAAAGCGTGTTTCATTGTCCCTATTGCCATGCCTGGGAAGTGCGCGACGAGCCGCTTGCCATTGTTGGAAATGGCGAAACGGGCATCGAAATGGCGGCATTGCTGAAAAATTGGAGTGCTGATTTAGTCCTCTGCACCAACGGCAAAGCCGATCTAACTGCTGATCAAAGGACACTGTTGGAAAACCACAAAATCCTTGTCCGCGAAGAGAAAATTATCCGACTTGAAGGCGATAATGGACAATTAGAAAACATCGTTTTTGAGACAAACGAGAAAATTGCGCGTCGCGGAATACTGATCCGACCAAAGCAAACACTCCGTTCAAACCTAGCTGAAAAGTTAGGCTGTGAGTTGAATGAATTTAATTTAATCAAGACGACCAATGTTTTTAACGAAACTAGCGTCAAAGGCGTTTATGCGGCAGGTGACATCACTTCACCGATGCAAGTGATCGTCGCTGCTGTTTTTCAGGGTAGCGTTGCTGCTAGCGGCTTAAATCACTCTCTGATTATGGAAGATTTCGTCTAAATTAAGGTAATTCAATCTTCATCAGAACAAGCATCGTGGCTGGTCTAGTTTCATAGACCAAGAGAGTAGGGAAAGTCATGCATGTTAATTACATATTAAGTCTAAAGAGCGATCTAATGATGCAGTCTTTGTGGTGGTGGGTTGGTAGCGCAGTAGTCGCTCGGCAGTGCGAGATGACAACACTTGCAGGCAAAGTTGCACTGGTAACGGGCGGTTCTCGCGGGTTAGGGGCGGCGATCGTAGGGTCTGCGAAAGGTGTGCAAGATTCCAAATCTGAGCGTCGAAGCTCAGTCGGAAGAAAATCAAAAACAGAGAGAATTGTACGATGAAAATACGCTACGGGTTTCGACAGGTCGGCGATGTCGAAGTGTTCTACCGCGAGGCGGGGTCAAGCAATGCGCCAGTGATACTGCTGTTGCACGGCTTTCCGACCGCTAGCCACATGTTCCGCAACCTGATCCCTCTGCTTGCCGATCGCTTTCGGCTCGTCGCGCCGGATCTGCCTGGTTTCGGACAGACTAAGGCACCGCCACGCGGGATGTTCGACTATACGTTCGACCACCTTGCCGACGTAATCGAGGGCTTCGTCGATGCTTTGTCGCTCGATCGATACGTACTCTACATCTTCGACTACGGTGCGCCAGTAGGTCTGCGTCTGGCGATGCGCCATCCTGAACGGATATCTGCGATTATCTCGCAGAACGGCAACGCCTACCTTGAAGGTTTCAGTGATGAATGGGGATCGTGGGAGACCTATTGGCGCGAACCGAGCGCAGCGAACCGGGAAGCTTGCCGCTCCTCGCTCACGCCAGACACAATCCGGAATTGGCAGTACGGTATCGGAGCCGATCCAAACCTTTTGTCGCCCGACGGCTACGAACTCGACATCGCCTACATGGGGCGAGCGGGCGCGGAGGAGATCCAGCTCGATCTGATCCTCGATTACCGCAGCAACGTCGCGCTCTATCCAGCCTTCCAGTCCTACTTTCGTGAGTACCGTCCGCCGCTTCTCGCCGTCTGGGGTCGTCATGATCCGGCGTTTCTGCCCGCTGGTGCTGCCGCTTATCAGCGAGATCTCCCGGATGCAAAGATTCATCTGCTCGATGCCGGACATTTCGCGTTGGAGACCCATGCGGAGGAGGTAGCAACGTTGATCCGCGCGTTCCTCGACAGCACGATCGATTCCACGCTGCGTCTTGAAAGGGAGAACTTACTTACGCTGAGTGGTATCAAAATTCCGTCACTGTTTATTCTAAATCAAGGAGAGTTGGCACAGATGGAATCTATGAAAGCAGCCGTATTAACTGCGTTTGGTGATGCTGAGAAGTTTGAGATTCAAACTGTTCCCACACCAACACTGAAGGCGAATCAGGTGTTAGTCAGAGTTTGTGCAACCTCGATTAACCCGGTCGATTACCAAACTCGTCGTGGTGATTACAAGGAACTGGTTCAATTGCCCGCCATCCTTGGAGTCGATGTTTCAGGGGTGATTGAGGCAATTGGCGAAGCTGTGACTGATTTCAAGGTGGGAGACAACGTGTATTACTCGCCGCAAATTTTTGGAGAATTCGGTAGCTACGCTCAGTATCATGTGGCTGATGCAGCGATTGTTGCATTGAAGCCTGCAAATCTATCGCACATTGAAGCAGCTTCTTTTCCGCTTGCAGGCGGAACTGCTTGGGATTGTCTAGTGACTAGGGGCAATCTACAAGTTGGTGAAACAGTTCTCATCCATGCGGGTGCGGGTGGAGTGGGTTCGATCGCAGTTCAACTCGCCAAAGCGATCGGGGCATACGTTTTTGCGACGTGTAGTTCTAGGAACCGAGATTTCGTGACAGAACTGGGCGCAGATCGAGTGATTGATTACAAAAATGAAGATTACGTAGAAGTCATTCGTCAAGAAACAAATGGACTGGGTGTGGATTTAGTTCTAGATACGATCGGTGGAGAAACAATTCAGCGTAGTCTAGAAATCATTCGTTCCTTTGGTAGGCTTACAAGCATTGTAGACATTGCAATACCGCAATCGCTTCTTGAAGCATGGGGTAAAAATCTGACGATTCATTTTGTTTTTTCACCCCAGTACCGAGCAAAATTAGAGGCTTTGACGAAACTCATCGAGCGTCATCAGCTTCGTCCAGTGATTGATTCAGTATTTTCTTGGGATCAGGTCGTTCTGGCACATCAGCGTCTAGAGCAGGGAGGAACACGGGGCAAAATTGTGCTGAAGTTTACAGAAAATTAGACCAGCTTTTATGAAATAGATGCTGTTATGAAAAAGTATTTCTGAAGCCAAAACTGGGGCTACAAAGCAATGCGACAGGCATTTTTGCTTCAGTTTTTGTCCGCTACTGAGGATAGAGCATCGTAAATTCAAAGGAGGAAAATTATGTCTGCAACAGTAAAAACGCCACAGATATCGCGAATTGAAGTGCTGGCATCCGGTCTGGATAGTCCACGTAAGCTGAACTTTGGCCCTGATGGGGCACTTTATGTTGCCGAAGCAGGACGAGGGGGGACAGGTGCCAGTATTCCATCTCCAACTCAACTGGGCGCGTCTCTATTCTATGGTGCAACAGGTGCAATTACCCGGATTCAAAACGGTGTTGTAAAACGAGTCGTAACTGGACTACCATCGCTGGCATTACCCGATGGATCGGATGCAGCAGGTGTGAATGACATTGAGTTTGATGCCTATGGAAACGCCTATGCGATCATTGGTCTTGCTGGTAATCCAGCTAATCGAGATAACCTTCTACAAGTTCCTGATTTTAGCCAGTTGCTCGCGATCAATAACTTTGATGGTGGTGCTTCCTGGACAAGATTGAGCGATTTTGGTGCTTATGAACAAAATAACAACCCTGATGGGCAAAACGTAGACACCAACCTCTATGACTTGTTGATTGCAGATAATATAGCCTATGTCGTAGATGCAGGTGCCAATACTTTGCTCTCTCAGCGAGCCTTTGGTGGCGAACCGACTTTAGAAACCGTCTTTCCAACTCGTACCACTACTGATCCACTCACAGGTGAAGCCGTGGTGCGGCAGCCTGTCCCTACCTCAGTTACCGTTGGCCCTGATAACGCTCTCTATGTTGGCGAATTGACTGGGTTTCTTTTTCAAGCAGAAACTGCACAAGTTTATCGCATCAATGCTGAAGGTCAACCGGAAGTCTATGCAGGGGGATTTACGCATATCGCCGATCTAGCCTTTGATAAATTTGGCGGTCTGTATGTCCTGGAATATGATGCGGATGGAATCTTGAATGGAAGTGACGCAGGTGCCCTAATTTATGTGTCTCCAGATGGTAAAACTCGCACCACGATCGCGGATGATGAGCTAATTAATCCGACAGGTCTAGAAATCGGTTCTGATGGTGACATTTACATTTCCAACAAAGGCTTTATCGCAGGACAAGGAGAGGTGCTGCGGTTGAGTTTAGAGAAGGATATAACCTTCGGTTGTGCTCCGCCGTATGACCTGGTGAAGCACTGCATAATGGCGATCTCGGCAGATAGCGATCTGGCGAATGTCTACCATCCTCTGTTGAGTCATTCGTTTCCTGTCCAGTCATATTCAGGAGCTTGAACGGTGACAAAACCGAACATTTGCAGGAGGTCTAATGTTTATCGATTACCTTACACTCATGCTGATTAATCTATCGGCTGGACTCGCTCTGTTAGCTGCCTATGTATATTTTGGTCTTAGTAGTTCAAATCAGAAACGCTGGATTCCAGGCTTTGGTGTAGTCGGCGCGATCGCTTTAGTCACTGGCTTACACATGACTTTTACCTGGCCCATTATTGGTAGTTTCAATGTTGCCTTTGGTGAAACAACTGTTCTGTTTGGCATTTTGTTTGTAGGAACTTCCCTAACTCTGGCAATGGGTTGGGAATTATTTACCCTGGGCATTTATGGATTCTTTGCAGGACTGGTATCGCTTCTAATTGGCTTTCGCATCATAAACCTGGGAATAACACAACTTCCTTTGCTGTCAGGAATTGGGTTCATTCTCGTTGGCTTAGGAGGAATTTTTTCTGTACCAACCCTCTCTCTCAAATCAACCCGGCTCTTGCGAACTATTGGAGCAATTGTGTTAAGTGTGGCAGCTCTCATCTTTGCTTATATCGGATTGACTGCCTACTGGGCGCATCTTGCGGACTTTTCAAAGTGGACACCCCTGCCAAGATAGTCGCCGTAAAACAACCATCATTAATCACATAACTAAAAAGGAGTTTGATCGTGCAGAACATCACACTTGACACTATCACTGAAGCCGTCATTAATCATGGCGATCGCGGCAAATCTCACCCACGACTGTATGAAATTTACACGAGCTTGGTTCGACATTTGCATGACTTTGTGCGTGAGGTGAATCTGACTGAATCAGAGTTGCAGCAGGGACGTAATTTTCTCAACCGGGTCAGTCATCACACTCAGGAGATTCCTGCTGGAGAAATGCAGGCGTTAACAGATCTACTCGGAATCTCAGAGTTGGTAGAATTACTGCACGATAAGCATCGCGGTACAGAAAGCAATTTAGAAGGACCTTTGTATGTGCCGAATGCACCAGAACGGCAGATGGGCGATCGCTTGGGTATTGATACAGAAGGAGATTCGCTTTTCCTGTCAGGCAGGGTTTTAGATTTGAACGGTCAACCGATCGCCAATGCTCTGATTGATGTTTGGCAACCCAATTCCAAAGGATTATATGATGTCCAAGAGCCGTCTCAGCCCTTGGGGAATTTTCGCGCACGTTTCAAAACGAACAAGAGTGGAAAGTATATGTTTGAAACCGTCGTGCCACTAGGTTACAAAGTGCCAAGCAGTGGTCCATCTGGCGAGTTGCTGGGACTCTTGGGACGGCATCCCTGGCGGGCGGCTCACATCCATTTCAAACTCAGTGCTCCGGAGTACACTCCACTGACAACACAAATTTTTATTGCTGGCGATCCTCACCTGGATTCAGATACAACCTTTGCCGTGCGATCGGCGATCGTTGAATTACAAAAGCACGAAGCGCTAGACGAACTCAAGGCACACAATCAAAGTAAACTGTTTTACACGACTGAGTTTGATTTTGTGTTGAAACCCGCTACTCTCTCTAGCAGAGAATTATAAAGCAACGGTTGCACACTATGTATACACCATCAATCCAGAACAATCCGCTAATTGGCATTTGGAAGTTAATTTCTGCAACCGCCATTTATGCTGATGGAACGGTGACTCCAGACGTGTATGGAACTCATCCGGTTGGCTACATCACTTACACATCAGATGGTCACATGATGGTGATGTTTTCTAGGAGCGATCGCTCAGCGCTGAGTCAGGAGGTCAGATCGCCCCTGACTCCCCAGATGCAATCTTTACCCGTGGAAGAGCTTGCTCAAGCATTTACAACATTCAATGCTTACGCTGGAACTTATACGTTGAGTGGCAACACAGTAACTCACCAGATCAAAATTGCATCAATTCCTAATCGCGTTGGTACAACGTTAGTTCGCACCTTTACTCTTAATGAGAGCCGACTAACGCTCGTGACGCCGCCAGTCTTGAGTGATGGTGTTGAAGCGGTTTTTGAGCTGCTGTGGGAACGCATATAGCAAGGGAAGTTCGTTGTCGATGACGAAGTAGAGGCAAGTACGATCGCTTTTCACTCACTGAAAACGTCGCTATCTCGGTTATCTCGACGGACGAAACTGGCTCACTGGCGAACGATCGATTGCCGCTCCCTACCTGTCCGTCATTCTGCGCTGGGCGATCAACACTCAGGCTGGTTGTCATTCCCGGCGGGCCGCACGCCATTAACTGGACTCACCCCGATCAGATCAATCCCCTGTTGCTGGACTTTCTTCAGCAGGAATAATCAGCGATCTGCTGCATTTCTGGCTTGCGAAAAAACTCTGTGATTCACCCCGTTGATTCAGGCTCAAATGATACACATACTTGTCTAGTTTTGAAGAGGCAATTCTATGACTGTCCCCACTCAAACGTCTCGAACCGTTGCCGGAGTAATCAACAGCGTTGAAACACTCGAAGGGGCTGGATTTCTTGTACGTCGGCCCTTTCCCAAAAGTAGCTTCTCTGAATTTGACCCGTTTCTCCTCCTCGACGAGTTGGGGCCGATTAATCTAAAGCCGGGTCAGGCAAAAGGTGCACCCGATCATCCGCACCGGGGCTTTGAAATCGTCAGCTATGTCTTGGATGGACGGTTAGAACACAAAGATTCTGCGGGGCACTCCGGGCTACTAAATCCAGGTGATGTCCAGTGGATGACAGCAGGTGCCGGGGTTGTGCATTCCGAGATGCCGGAGTCAATGTTTACCCAAACTGGTGGACGGCTCCACGGCATTCAACTATGGGTCAATCTGCCACAACGAGACAAAATGATGCCACCCCGCTATCAGGAAATTCCAGCGGCTCACATTCCGGTAGCTCAAACCGAAGATCGGTCTGTGACGGTGCGGGTGATTGCGGGAGAAGCGTTAGGGGCAAAAGCCGTAATTCAGACGCGCACGCCGATAATCTACCTCCACTTCACACTGCAACCAGGGGCAACGATGATCCAGCCTGTACCCAAAGAGTACAACGCCTTTGTCTATGTACTGGAGGGGTCTGGGTTGTTTGGGACAGAGCCAGCGCCTGGTGATGATGGGCAGATGGTGCTCTTTTCTCAAGATGGAGAAAATGTAGTGATTTCTAACCCTGCTGATGCTCAGCGTCCTCTAGATCTTCTGCTGATTGCAGGTGTACCCCTTAACGAACCAGTCGTGCGCTACGGTCCGTTTGTAATGAACACTGAAGCTGAAATCACCCAGGCGATCAACGACTACCAGGAAGGAAGGATGGGACGGATTGATGCTTAACACATCTCAATATCAAATTAGTCAACATCAACGCTTGAGTGAGTTACGAATCAAACTACTGCGTCTGCACAAGCTTTTACTAGAGACTGAGCGGATTACCTATGAGCAAGTTCGAGGGCACGTTTCTGGAGGTGAATTGCTACAACTGGTGATTAGTCATGAGCAGTTTGCCTGGTTGCATCGACTCTCAGAATTGATTATCCAAATCGATGAGTTGCTTCACGCCGATGAACCTGTTACATCAGAGGCAATTGAAGCGATCGACAGTGACATTCGTACACTGCTCAGCCCCGATGAATCGGGCAATGAATTTGCCATGAAGTATAACACGGCGCTTCAACGCCACCCAGATGTCGTGTTAGCTCATGCAGATGTCGTGATGTTGCTGACCTCTGACAGTATTTAACCCGCTTAACCACAGTCTGGAATTGCTTCGGGAACAGCTTTTGAGGATCTGCCTGAAGATTGGTTCTGTCCAGCCTGTGGCACGAAGAAGGTGAAAAAACTGTGTGATTCACCCCGTTGAGTCAGACTCACACGCTAGGGCGTGTCTGAAAAGTAAACATTGAATGGAGATTTATAGCGATGTCTAAAAATCCAAAAATCGGCTTAGAAGGACTGCTTCGTCCAGAAGATAGCATCCTGGTACTGATTGACCACCAGCCTTACCAGTTCACCAACCTGAACAGCCATGAACCTACGATGATCATTAACAATGTGATTGGTCTTGCTAAATCGGCAAAGTTGTTCAACGTACCCACAATCCTGACCACAGTCATTGAAGAGAGAGGGGGTTACATCATCAAGGGACTACAGGATGTTTTTCCCGATCAAAAACCGATAAACCGCACTTTCATCAATACCTGGGAAGATTCAAACGTTACAGATGTAGTGAAGAAAAGTGGCCGCAAGCAACTTATACTTGCTGCGCTTTGGACCGAGATCTGTCTCGCAATGCCAGCAATCCAGGCGCTGGGTGAAGGTTATGACGTATTCATCGTTACCGATGCTTCGGGCGGTGTTACTGCGGAAGCTCATGACATGGCGGTTCGCCGGATGGTTCAGGCTGGTGCAGTTCCAATCAACTGGATGGCTGTACTTGCTGAATGGCAGCGTGACTGGGCACGCACAGAAACATCTGCGGATGTATCAGAGATTGTTCTTGAGCATGGCGGTGCTAGTGCGGTAGCCCTTGCATGGGAACTTCAGCTCCTTGCAACAACCCCTCCAGTGACCTCAGGTGGACACTAATACTTAAGGTTTCCTCTACGGAAGCAACCAGTAAAACAGGAGACAGTATTTTGAAAAAGATAAAATACTGTCTCCGTCTCAAGCGTTAGTGATTCATCTGTTGCGCCACTATTCTGAGGTCGTACAAATTATCATGCCTGAGAATAGAAGCTTAACTTACAGCCAATTGCAGCAGGCGATCGATTACATTCATGCTCATCTGAATCGTGATTTATCCTTAGCCGAACTAGCAAGTGTAGTTAACATCAGCCCGACTTACTTTGCAAGTTTGTTTAAACGAACGATGGGGATTTCGCCCTATCAGTACGTGATTCAACGGCGCGTGGAACAGGCAAATTTTTCGTCCAAAATTTACAGATTTTGAACTTGCTCCGATTGTGTAATTGCCAACCTAAAAAACGTATGCTGATCCAAAAACTAAACGACTGTGAAGAAATTATCGCTGGAGATGGAACTGTTCTGCGCGAACTGCTTCATCCTGACAAACAAGACATCAACTTGCGTTACAGTTTGGCGTATGCGATCTTGCCTGTTGGCGAAACTTCGATTCCCCATTCTCTAAAGACTTCTGAGGTTTATTACATCATTAACGGTGTTGGCGAAATGTCGATCGATAGCGAAGTTCGTCGCATTGAACCAGGCGATGTGGTTTACATTCCTCCAAATGCAATCCAGTTCCTTCACAACTACGGCGACAAACCCCTTGTTTTCGTTTGTCTAGTTGATCCAGCTTGGCGCAAAGAAGACGAAACGATTTATGCACCAGTCTGATTCATGCAAATCTCACTGCTAGGGATGATCGATCGCGATCTTAGGAAACAAAGCATTAGTGCAAAAGACCGTTGTAACCTACGAACGACTCGATTGTGCTTTCAATAATGTAGGCAATGAGGAACTCTTGAAACCCCTGCATGAACAATCGATCGAGGAGTTTGATTTTCAGATCACATCTACAAGGAGGGATTCTATGTCAACTTTTGTCTTAGTTCATGGCTCCTGGCATGATGGTTCTGCTTGGCAGGCAGTCATTGATCAACTAGAAGCAAAGGGACATCATGCTTTTGCGCCCACGATCGCTGGACATGGCAAAGGCGTGAACAAAAACGTCAACCATGCTCAATGCACGCAATCAATCGTCGATTACATTGTGAGTAAAGACTTAAACGATATCGTTCTAGTCGGACATAGTTTCGGTGGGACAATTATTGCCAAAGTTGCTGAAGCAATCAGCAATCGCATTCGACGACTCATCTTCTTCAATGCCTTTGTCCTCAATGATGGTGAAAGCCTCAACGATAACACCCCACCGCACTCTCAAGCGTTATCCGATCAGCTAGCGAGACAATCGGGCGATCATACGGTGATGCTACCTTTTGAGATTTGGCGAGAAGCGTTTATCAACGATGCTAACCTTGAACTGGCTCAATCCAGTTACGCACAATTATCGACTGAACCGTATCAACCATTGATTGACAAGCTGGACTTGAAGCAGTTTTACTCGCTATCGATTCCTAAAAGTTACCTCTACTGTACAGAAGATAATGTCCTCCCTCAAGGCGAACAGTGGGGTTGGCATCCGAGAATGTCTAATCGCTTGGGGCTATTTCGGTTCGTGCAAATGCCCGGTAGTCACGAGGTCATGTTTTCTAACCCGGTTGGTTTAGCCGAAAAGATTATTGTGGCAGGGCGCGACTAGCAGCAGAATTTGCGATCGCCAACCCACTAATGTCGCCGTCATTCAACAAACAATGACCTGAAAAGGAGAAATTATGACAACTACATACCATCACAGTGCTGCTTTTGATTATATTGTGATTGGTGCCGGTTCAGCAGGCTGCGTTGTTGCCAACCGTCTTACAGAAGATCCTAATACTAAAGTATTGCTGCTCGAAGCGGGTGGTCCTGATACCAAGCCAGAATTTCAAGTTCCCTCATTGTGGCCTACTACACTCTTAGGCTCGGAAGTGGACTGGGCATACTTAACTGAAGGGGAACCTTACTTAAATAACCGCAAAATTTTATCTTCACGCGGTAAAGTCTTGGGCGGCAGCAGTTCGATTAATGGCATGATTTATATACGAGGCAATGAACGTGACTACAATAGCTGGCAAGCATTAGGTAATATTGGTTGGAGTTATCAGGATGTCTTGCCTTACTTCAAGAAATCGGAAAACCAGCAGCGAGGAGCATCGTTATTTCACGGGGTTGATGGACCACTTAGCATCACAGATCCACTCTCTCCTGCAAAAGTGTCGCAACGCTTTGTGGAAGCCGCGATCGCACAGGGCTATGAGCAAAATCCCGACTTTAATGGCGTACAGCAGGAAGGTGCAGGACTTTACCAAGTGACCGTGAAAGATGGCAAGCGCCAAAGTACAGCAGTGGCATTTCTGCGTCCGATTAAAGATCGCCCCAACTTGACCATTCAAACAGGAGCATTGGTGACTCGTTTACTCTTTGAGGGAAAGCGCGCGGTAGGGGTAGTGTATTTTCAAAACGGAACGGAGTATCAAGTTAGGGTCAACTCCGAAGTGATTTTGAGTGCTGGCGCCTTCGATTCTCCTAAACTGCTAATGCTTTCTGGAATTGGACCAGCTGAACATCTGCGGGCAGTAGGCATTCCTGTAGTTTTTGATTTGCCGGGTGTCGGCCAGAATCTTCAAGATCACCCACTTGCTGTTATTGCCTACCAGTCTACTCAGGACGTGCCCCTTGCGCCAAGTAGTAATGGGGGAGAGGCTGGGTTATTTCTGCATACCAACAATAATTTAGATGCGGCGCCTAATTTACAATTTACAATTGTTCCGATTTTATATGTCGATCCTGCCTATGCACGTGAAGGTCCGGGATTCACCTTTTCCTTTTACATCACCCGTCCTGAAAGTCGTGGTAGCGTAAGACTACGTTCCTCCTCCCCCTTCGACCCACCGTTGATTCAGGTCAACTATCTTCAGAAAGAATCTGATATGCAACTGATGGTTGAAGGACTTAAAATTTTGCGTCAAATTGTGTACTCCGATGCATTTAATGAGTTTCGGGGTGAGGAAATTGCTCCAGGGAGTTCCGTGCATAGCGACAAAGCAATCGAAGATTATATTCGGCAAACGTGCGGTACGGGATGGCATCCTGTTGGGACGTGCAAAATGGGTATTGATCAAATGGCGGTTGTCGATCCTCAACTCAAGGTACGGGGGATTGAAGGGTTACGAGTTGTTGATGCATCGATTATGCCAACTATGATCACAGGAAACACAAATGCATCGGCAATTATGATTGGAGAAAAGGCTGCCGATTTGATAAAAGTTGGAACAAAATTGCCTCAATGATGGTGAAAGCCTCAGAGATAGCCTTCCGCCGCATTATCAAGCGTTACTCGACAAGTTAGCGAGAGAATGGGACGATAATACGATAACGATGCCTTTTGAGATTTGGCGAGAAGCATTTCTCAACGATGCTGACCTCGAACTGGCTCAATCCAGTTACGCACAATTATCGCCCCAAGCGTATCAATCATTGATTGATAAGCTGGACTTGAAGCAGTTTTACTCGCTATCGATTCCTAGAAGTTACCTCTACTGTACAGAAGACACTGCCCTCGCTCCGTTAAAGCATCCAGTAGAACACCTTAATTTCCGGTTTCACATCAGCCTCAATCATTCTGTTCACCGTTATCTTCTACCAGGGATACCAAAAAACTATGACCTGCGAACATCTCAACAATCTAACTGTGGAAAACCTGATTTCTAAAGCAGCCTATCCCGTATTTCGTTGTGAAGAGTGCATTAAAATAAATAGCCGCTGGGTACACCTGCGGATTTGCCAAACCTGTGGCAAAATGCTGTGCTGCGATTCTTCTAAGCATCAACACGCTCGTCGTCATTATGAAGCAACCAATCATGCAGTAGTTAGTTCGGCTGAATTGGGGGAGCAGTGGTTATGGTGTTTTGCAGATGAACAGGGAAAAGACTATTGATAGCGATTCTGATTTCATCTAGATTTCCTTCTCATTTCTTCAACATGTTCTCCTCATGTGGGTGATTTTCATGGCTGTTTCTAATCAAAGTACTTCCACTGACATCGTTTGGCCCAGTTTGCCCTTAGCAGCTTGGCAGGATACATATGCAACTCTCCATCTATGGACGCAAGTCATCGGTAAAATCCGGTTGGCACTGGCACCTAAACTCAATCACTGGTGGCAATCTACTCTTTATGTCACACCGCGTGGACTAACAACCGCTTCAATCCCTTGCGGAACTCGTAACTTTCAAATTAGCTTTGATTTTCTCGACCATCAACTACAAATCGACACTAGCGACGGCATTACTAAAAGAATTGCACTGGCTCCTCGCTCTGTTGCAGATTTTTACCAAATGGTGCTAACTACATTAAGCAACATCGGCATCGAAGTCCAAATCTGGACGATGCCGCAAGAAGTGTCAGAACCAATCCCGTTCGATCGGGACTATCAACACGCAGCTTATGATCCAGAATATGCACAACGATTCTGGCAAATTCTTGTGCAAGTCGATCGGGTCATGACCTTATTCCGTTCCCAGTTTATTGGTAAATCCAGCCCTGTACATTTTTTTTGGGGCAGCTTTGATCTTGCTGTGACTCGTTTCTCTGGTCGTCGTGCGCCAGAACACCCAGGGGGAGTTCCGAATATGGCAGATTGGGTCACACGAGAAGCCTATTCACACGAAGTCAGTAGCTGTGGTTTTTGGCCAGGGGGTGGGTCAATTGTGGAGCCTGTTTTTTACGCTTATGCTTACCCTACGCCGGAAGGGTTCCATGATTACCCGATCCAACCCACAGAAGCTTTTTACAGCTCAGAGATGCAAGAGTTTATTCTACCCTATGAAGCCGTGAGACAAGCTGACGATCCAGATGCAATGCTCCTTGCCTTTTTCCAAAGCACCTATGAAGCAGCAGCCAATTTAGGACATTGGGATCGAGTTGCGCTGGAGCATAGTCAAAGTTGAGTGTTGGAACTTATTAAACTCAAATTGGTTAAAACAAAGACAACTTGAATAGAGGAGAAATTCAAATGTCAGACAAAAATAAAGCCATCTTAGAAGAGGCAAACGCGGCGATCGCCCAAGGCAACAATGGAGGATTCTTGTCGTTCTGCGCCGACGACATGGAATGGACATTTGTAGGTGACAAGACCCTTAAAGGAAAAGAAGCCGTTCGCCAATGGATGGCAATGACATACATAGAGCCGCCAAAGTTTAGGGTCGCTAACTTAATCGCTGAGGGTGATTTCGTCACGGCACTCGGCGACATCACCATGAAGGACGAAGACGGGAAGGCGGCTGATTACTCGTACTGCGACATCTGGCGCTTTCGCGGCGATAATATTGTCGAGTTAAGGGCTTTCGTTATCAAAACCGAGGTCAAGGATGAAACCAGCAGCGCGGCGTAAATCATCTGCAAAAGTCAGGATGTATTCTTGCAAAGCAGAAAGTCCGCCGAGTGTTGAAGAAGGCAGAAGGCAGGAGGCAGAGGGCAGAAGGGAAGATTGCAGGGGGATTCAGACCCGCCAGCAATCTAATACCGCCAAAACGAAGTTTGGCAGGGGTCTTAAACCCTTACTTCCTACGGTCGTGGCAGAGGGCAAAGTGCAGTCTTCTTCTGCCTCCTGCCCTCTGCCCTCTGCCTTTCTCGATAATCAAGAATTGCTGTAAAGCCGTGAATTTTTTCGCTTTTACTACGATTTCACTTCGCTTATCGACAATCGTTACTGAACAGAGGAACACCATGAATAAGCATAGTGAATTAAAAGTAAAGGTTACACCTTTGAACATAATTTTAGATATTGGGAAATGCATTGATCTATAGACCTGTCCGAAATATAAATTTAGGTACAAAAAAATGGTAGAAGGAAGATTTG
>NZ_CAWUDO010000093.1:0-30550 GCF_963920935.1 Nostoc sp. CCY 9925
CTTTGGGGTGCAATGACTGTGGGAATCATAACTAATTATGCGGACATGATATTACGCATAGGTAATGGAAAATCGAACCACAGAGAACACAGAGGGCACGGAGGAATAAGAGTTTGAGAGAGTTATTGTGTAAGTCCTAAGATTGCCGAAAGCGACCCTACTCGTGTACTTCATTTACCTGAAATACGCTTTAATCTTTGCGGGCACTCAGATAAGGTTGATTCCGTCACCATTAGCCATCATGGACAAACCTTAGTTAACAGCAGTGCTGAAATAAGCTAGTTCTGAGAAAACTATTAAAATGCGGCAGTTAGTGTAGGAAGACAACGTGAAAATAACGATTATTGCTAAAACATTAATTACATCCATAGGATTTTTCACTTTATTTGCCCCAAGCGAAGCATCGGCTCAACTTATACCGCAACCTTGGGTTTCAGTCGGTGGCAAAGATGGTGATATAACTTATGCTGTAGGAGCTAGAGCTTTAAATTTTGGAGTTGAAGTCGGAACTGGCCCTGATGGCGCTACAGGAGTAGATGTTTTGAAATTTATCAGTTTGCCTGTAGTCTCACCTTATGTAGGAGTTGGACTTTATTCTGAAGATAAAGGCGTTGCAGTTTCAGGTGGCGTTCAGGTAGGCGCTACCGATAACGTTTTTGTAGGTGCTGGTTACAATTCTATTCGTGGCTTTAATGGGCAACTGGGAATCAGATTTTAACAGTAATTTATACGGTAATCTGCTTTGAGTTGTGAAGTTAGTCGTGGAGGTAGGCAATAGGAAATTTTCAAATAAAAAAATATGTAATTATTCTTGTGGGGTGGACATCTTGTCCGCCCTTCGTTACGTGTAGGCGAGACGCCCACGCAACAAGACCTTACAAAATTGGATAATTTATTTCTTGGTAATTCTTAGGGAATAGATTTTTTGACGAATGATTTAGGATGGCTATAATTGTTTGATTATTCGGCAAAATAGAGATTAGTTGAGGCACATACTAAACGCTGCCTACCGATCCCAGGTCATACGCTTGATAACTGTTCACTCTTAACTCTTCACTCAAAAGTTCAGCTATACATGCTATCTTTTTGGATAGATGACATTTGATAGACAAAGAGTAAAGGAATTGTTTATAGAATGTCCAACACTCGGCTATTATTCAGATTTTCGGCACACTGTTAGTGTTATTTATTTAACAGGAATCTCCTTATGGAGCCAGGGCTAAGATTACTCATTCAATTGGTATTAGAGTTTGCACCTGTAATTGTAGACCTAATACAAAAAAGAAGCGAAGAAAGTCTGACTACGACTAATTATCTCTTGCCAAAAGTTATCAACGAAGTTGTAAAAGCTGGAAATATCATTACACAAAATGATAACTCTGGTTCTAGCTTTGAACAAACAAAACTTCTGCAACAACAATTGGCTGTTTATCAGCGTGAAACACAATTAAAAGTAGCAAGTCAAGAAAGAGAGACTGCTCTCAATTTACCAGAAGTATACAAAATTTTTGATAGTTGGCCTTTGAGGTTATACCCCTCACAAATTTTAGAATTTCATCCAAATCCAGGACGCACTCCACTAAAAGTTTTTCTTGCTCCTCCCGAAATCAAGTTTGACCAATTTGAACATAGGACTGATGGGATTTCTGAAATAGAACTCATGTTGGCTGAAGGTTTAAGAAAATTGTTCAATCAACATTATTCTCTGCACAATCCCATTAGACCAACGGAATTTTTAGCAGGGGCTTGGGATAGTAAACGTTTTCATAGTGAATCCAGTATCAAGGCTGTGTATGGCATATTGAAAACAGAGCCAATTTTAATTTTAGAGTCAGAAAATGATGGAGATTATCTAAATTTCAGGATTGCGTATTGGGGTTTCAAACAAGATAAATATTATTACAAAACTATTGCGCGGTTATCTTATAAAGAAATTCTTCAGGAATCTGCTAAAAGTCGGGCTTTGGAGTGGAAAACAATTCGAGATCAATTATTAGCTTTGGGAGAAAATTTAGACGAAATCAATCTTTTAGGGAGAGATAATGTCTTTAATTTAGCAATTTTGGAAAAATCAGAAAAATGGCAGTCTCAAGGAATTGATGTTAGTAAGTTATCCTTGCAATATCAAGTTAATCATCAAGATTTTGAGAAACTTTGCCAGGTGTTGATTAATTGTCACTTTCTGGTTGCTGCTTGGGTAGCGGATATTTATCACTTAATTCACCATGATGTGCCACCTTTACTGCCAAAGTTGCTGCCAAGTTTGCTTAAAGATGCTCTTGATTTACAATCTGTCCAAGCAATAGCTTCTGGTTACAAACAAGTCTACCAAGCTCTAGAACAGGAACGACGTTACTGGGTTCCAGAGTTGGCTTTGCAATTAGCTCACAGTTTATCGCATTTACCCGATCGCTCTTGGGCACAAGAACAAATTGATTATTCAATATACATATGGTTGGAATTGCGTCAAGTCTCACCACAGGAATTTGCTAATTCATTAGAGGCCATGCAGTCAGCCGTGAGAATTGAAGATGAAGAATATTTCCAAAAGTTAAAAGAATATTTTACAGCTGTGAACGATCGCCAAAGTATTCTAAGTGTAGATAAACTGTTAGATGCGATCGCTAATCTCAAACACAAGCGCACCCTAGAAACTGCCAATCTCAAGTACACCCTCACTGGACATGCTGGCAAAGTCACCTCTGTGGCCGTTAGTCCTAATGGCGAGATTTTAGTTAGCGGCTGTGCAGATAAAACCATCAATCTCTGGAATCTGCAAACTGGCAAACTAATTCGCACTCTTACAGAGAATTGGGGTGAAGTTTCATCTCTAGCAATTAGCCCCGATGGTAATTTCCTTGCTGTTGGTAGCTGCGAACACCCCAAAAGTAATGTCAAAGTCTTGCATTTGAAAACAGGCAAAGTATTGCACACACTTTTAGGGCATCAAAAACCAGTAAATGTTGTGGCAATCAGCCCTGATGGTACAATTCTTGCTAGTGGCAGTAATAAAATCAAGATTTGGAATTTAGATAAAAGCGATGCCTGCGGCGGGCTATGCCAACGCATTTGTACCCTTTGGCATTCATCTGCTGTTCATGCCGTAGCCATCAGCCTTGATGGTACAATCCTTGCCAGTGGTAGTTCTGACAACAAAATCAGGTTGTGGAACCCACGCACAGGCGACCCATTAAGTACACTTAACGGTCACGATGGCGAAGTCAAATCAATTGCCATGAGTCCTGATGGTCAACTTCTCTTCAGTGGTAGTACTGACACAACTATCAAAATTTGGCATTTAGGCACTGGTAAACTGCTGCACACATTAACTGGACACTCAGATGCAGTAAAATCCTTAGCCGTTACTGTAGATGGACAAACTCTAATTAGCGGTAGTGCCGATCAAACAATCAAAATGTGGCGACTTTCCACAGCCGAACTACTGCAAACCCTGACTGGACATTCAGGAACACTGAATTCTCTAGCCCTAAGTCCTGATGGTAAGTTACTCGTTAGCGGTAGTACAGACCAAACCATCAAAATTTGGCAAATAGTGTTGAGCTAAAGCTTTGACCTGTACAATACAGCGGATTTCAAGTTGGTTAGGGTTCAATATGCCAATTATTTTAAACGATCTTGCATAAGTCCTAAATAACTTCCTGATAAATGATGTGCGATCGGTACTGCTAAATAGTAGGTAGAAAGAAGACAATGGCACTAAGATAAGCCAAAGTTCTGTGTTGCCTTGTTCCTTCTGCTGCACTCTGCCTTCTGCTTTCTTCAAAAGAACCACCAGCGATAGTAACCAATCATTTATAAGAGGTAACCTGTGAAGAACTACGGTGTCTTGAAAGGAACAGCCGTCCAATACAAGCGAGATAATGACCAAGACCCTCACTCGGAACTCTTAATGAACGTCGAAGGAGTGAGTTTTCGGATTGCAATCAACGTGCGTTCGAGTCGTGGCCCTGTCCAGAACAGGCTGATCGAATACTTGATTATCCATGACATTAAGCATCCAATTGTTGACCGTGCGCGCGAACTACCCGACGGTTGGAATAACCTGAAAGATGGTGTAAAGGATGATGCCGCAATCGACTATATCCGCAGTAACATCTTCCGGGCGACGGACATGAAACCGATCGCGCATCTGACACCAGGTCCGAACAACGACCTGTTCGAGCATGTAGAGGATCTTCTCCAACGAGCGATCGAGGAGGACAGTGCTGTGGTGTATGCGTTCGGCGAGCGCTGGGGTCCTGAAGAACGCAAGAAAGACGAGTATTTTGAATTTTTGCCTGGTAACGGAGTCCACCTGATTCATATGAACCAGGGTGGTGCTGGCGAGCAAAACGGCACTTTCCGTGATGGTGCTTTGATTATCGACTTTCCGAAATCAGGCATAGCATCAGCGCTGTTTCTGAAGTTTCAAAATCAAGTCTGGCACACTGACGATCAAGACGCTACACCAATCGAGGATGCTCCCACGGTTCCTGTAGTTCCAATCCCGGACACTGGGACTATCGATCCCTGGCCTGTAGTCCCGCCGGATTCCCCGTATCGCCTCGCACGCATCATTGCTGCGATGGTAAATCCTCGTAACGATGACCCCGGCCGCGAATCCGTGACGATTCTTAACATTTCTGACCAGACTTTAGACTTAACTAACTGGAAGATTCTCGACCAACAGGACAAGGCTGATACGATTTCTGGCTCAATTGAGCCAGGGGAAGCAACCGTTTTCCGACTCAGTGGAAGCGGAGCGCAACTGTCGAACAAGGGGGGAACAATAACACTTATAAACTCCCAAGGACTCAAGGTTGATGGTGTTGCATATACCAAGGCTGCCGCAAAAACTGAGGGTAAGCCAATCGTCTTCTTGTGAGTAGGGACTACACCAATACGCTTGGGTTAAGGAAATTTATCTGTTTAGGCAGGCTGTTCTTGAGCAGGGGAAGCAGGGGAGGCACGGAGAGAAAAAAAGGCTTATCCCAAGCGTATTGGGGACTACATTTTAAGTCAACAGGACTTACGCACTAAGGTTGTCCGTTGAGACTGGGTGTAAGGGTGTAATACCAATTCAAAATTCAAAATTCAAAATTAAGAAATCCTTGTTTTACAAGGGTTTCTAGATTTGGATCTGTTTCAAACTCTTAGTGAATTGGTATAAGGGTTTTGAACACCCCGCACCCTCCCCCAAACACTTGATTTTTCGTATCACTGCGTAAGTCCTAGTGAATACGGTTCAGTTAGGCACGGGGAATAACCGAAGTCAAAATTAGCTCCCTGACATCCTCTGGGGAATCTTGTTGCAATGCTGATGCAGCGATCGCCTCACTTTCCTCTAAACTTAACTGATGAATCGCCTGTTTAATTGCAGGTATACTTTGGGGATTCACACTCAATTCATCCAGCCCTAAACCTAATAAAATCGTTGTCGCTAAAGGATCTGCTGCCAATTCGCCACATAAGCCGACGGGAATTCCCGCCGCATGGGCAGCCTGAACAGTTTGCTGCACCATCCTTAACACCGCTGGGTGGAGCGCATCAACTAAATTTGCCACGCGTGGGTTAGTGCGATCGCCTGCCATGACATACTGACTAAGATCATTAGTGCCGATACTAAAAAAGTCTACTTCAGCGGCTAACCGCTCGGCGATCGCTACGGCTGATGGCACCTCTACCATAATCCCGACTTTCATCCCTGCATCAAAGGGAATACCAGCTTGATTGAGTTCAGCTTGTACTTCACCGAGAATTCTTTTCGCTGCACGCACCTCAGTTACAGTAGCAATCATCGGCAACATGATTTTAATTTGGTGTCCGACACTAGCTCTCAAAATTGCCCGCAACTGAGTTTTGAAAACTTCTGGATTACCCAAGCAAAAACGAATTCCCCGCCAACCTAAGAATGGGTTGGCTTCGGGAAACCCTACTCTGAGGTAAGGAAGTGGCTTATCGCCGCCGATATCTAAAGTCCGAATCATCAGCGGGCGATTATCCAAAACTTGTGCGATCGCCTGATACACTGCTAATTGTTCTTCTTCTGTGGGGGCGCTTGTCCTGTCCAAATAGAGAAACTCGGTGCGGAGTAGTCCCACACCTTCAGCGCCATTAGCTACAGCAGCTTGCACATCGCTGATACTACCAATATTGGCAAAAACGCTAACTTGCCGACCATCACGAGTAATTGCTGGCTGATGCGCCGTGACTCGTGCTTGCTGTTGGGCAGTTTGCCAAGCTTCTCGCTTTGCCTGAAGCTGTTCTAAGATATCTAATTCTGGTTCTACCCAAGCTTTGCCGCTTTCACCATCCAGTGCCATGATTGTACCGTCTGCCAAGTGCAACACTTGGGCATCTACTCCCAAAACTGCGGGAATACCCAAAGTGCGGGCGATAATTGCGCTGTGGGAAGTGGCACTCCCAGAAGTTGTACAAATCCCTAGTACCTTTGTTGGGTCTAGTCCGGCGGTATCTGAAGGCGTTAAATCGCTGGCTATCAAAATCGCTGGTGACTCCAGATGCAAGTTGGCAGGGGCATGTCCAGTTAATAATCGCATCACCCTTTGCCCCACATCTGCAACATCGTCCACTCGCTCTTGCAAATAAGAGTCCTCAAGTGTCTGGTAGGAAGTCGCCACTTCATCGACTACGGCTTGCCAAGCAGCTTCGGCATTGATGTGCTGTTCTAAAATGCGCTGATGAGCCGCTTCTAAGAGAACTGGATCTTCTAAAAATAGTAAATGGGCATCAAAGATGGCGGCTTCAGCATCGCCAATTTGAAAAGATGCTTGTGAGAACACCGCTTGAATTTCTTGTCGGGCGATGTGAATAGCAGCTTGTAAACGTTGCCACTCTCCTTCCACATCTTCTACGTGGTATTCCGTAACTGCAATTGGCGTGGGTTGATAATGCACAACAGGTGCGATCGCCACTCCACCAGAAGCCGGAATTCCCAAAAGTTCGCCGGGAGTTGCTGGGGTAACTTCGTGTTGCAAGACTGCTGGATAGTCAAAAGCAACATTATCTTCACCAAAGTTAGTTGCAAACAATACTTGCAATGCTGCCAGTGCTGCATCTGCATCTGAGCCGGTAGCAGTAATCAGCAATTCGTGTCCTTGCCGCACCCCTAAAGTTGTGACTTGGTTAATACTGTCGCCCCGGACTAATTGAGTATTTCTAGTTAAATTCCGCACCAGAATTTGAGATTGAAATCGGGCTGCGGTTGCCACAAACTGGGCTGCGGGACGGGCGTGTAATCCTAAGCGATTGCTGACAATCAGTCGAATTTCTTGCGTTGGGGATTCTGGATTGCTGGCTGGGATGTCGCTATCTACAACCGACGAAGTGCTACTAACTCCACCCAATTGCGTGGCTTTTGCTGCTAATGCGCCCCGTGCTTCCGCCATCACTTGCTGAATGTTATTACCAGCCGCCGCAGCCACCACAGCAGCGATCGCACCTTCTACCAGAGGGGCTTCACACAAATAGACTTTTTGCCGCTGTTCCTCTGGGAGAAATTCCAGTGCCATTTCTGCGCTGAGTAAAGCGCTACCCAAATCCATTAACACCAAGACACCATCATCAGAGAAAACAGCAGCCATCGCTTCACTAACTTGGATGGGATCTGTACCCAATGGATTTTCGGGGTCTTCAATACCTGCTGCAATAGCGATCGGGACTTCACCCTGAACCATCTGCGCGGCAAGTTCCCGCACACCCAAAGCTAGTTGTTTACTGTGAGAAACTATGACAATTCCGACCACTGCCACACCGCCAATCTTATTGAGAGGTTTGTGATTAGCCAGTTATCCATTTCATCTTTCCATTGGGCTAAAATTGCAACTCCCCGAAAATGTTCCGGTCTTGCCAGCTAGAAACCCGAACAAAATAGCCCTCTTTTATAGAAATACGTGGTGTCCACTCATAAACCCCATCGCTAGCAGTACGGGAAGAAATGTTTTGGATAAGTTTGTTCCCATAGTACAACTTAATCGAGACATCGCCATCAAAATTGTCTCGCCACAATATTAAATAAGGCTGATCTTTGTTTGCAACGACTTTACCAACTGGCTGACTCAGCAAGATTTTTGGTGCAACCTGATTTTTACTTTTATTACGGAATCCCAAATAATGAGGTAGGTGTCGAAAAGTAGGATTTTCTTGCAGATTAGACAGTTGTGGAACAATAATATTTCCTTTTTGGGGATTGAATAAATAAGTCGATCTGCCGCCGTCAACGGTAATAATATCGCCTTTGACTCCTAATTTACGTAATAAATCCGCGGCCTCGTCTAGAGTTGCTTGGTTGACTGTCATAATCAACAACAACTCGTCACCCTTAACACCATCTTTGTTAAGAGTACCGATGACTTGGTATTTATTTACTTGATTTTGAGCCAATACTTTTGCGGGATGGTCGCTGTATCGGTAAGTGACGATCGCATTTTTTACTGCTTTTTGATTCAGAGGCGCACCACTAACTTGGTCATAATTGGTAATGTATGCCTGCTTATCATCCCAAACTAAAGCCTTGAGGCGAATATTACTATAATATTTATCTTTTGGTTCTTTGACAGGGCCGTAGGGGCTATTACCGCCACTGATGACTACACCATTGAGTTTAATCGGAAAAGATAATTGCGTACTAGGTTGATATTGCTCAAAAAAAGAACAATTAATGATAGAAAAAACGTTGTTAGCATAAAGCCTTTGATATTCATCGGCAACTTCAGAGAATAATTTATTTTTGAAGAAAGGGCTGTAATGTCCACCTTCTCCTTGATAATATTTACCTTGCTTTTGACCCATATCATCGACCTCTCCACTGATTTGGTCGATGTGCATTTTGCGGAGGTCAATAACTTGTAAATAAGCTTCGTTACCGTTCGTTAATTCTTTTTTATATAAAGCTGCACCGTCTATAACCTGAAGAGGCTGATAAGAGGATAAAGGATCGAAACTTTGAGCAATCCAAAGACTACTCAAAATTGGCAGTAAAAAAAGCAATAAATTTATGAAAATATTCATTGGTATTTTGTTGAAGTTGAAAGAAAAGTTAATGTCAGCCAGGTTCTGAAGTCCAAGTTTTGAGTTTTAACAGTGAAGTTTCAGGCTTTTTACTTGGATGTTGTAGGTCTAAAGTCGAAGCTTCGAGTTCTGGAGTGCAATTTTCAACCTTTGAACTCGGCATTTTGATTTCAGAACTCCAAACTTGCTGTTCAAAACTCGGAACTTCGACCTTTTTGCTCGAACATTGAGCTTCTGAACTTGGAATTTCGTGCTTTTATCTCCAAAAATCAAGCTCAAAACTCGGAATGTCGAGCTTTTAACTTCAACATCCAAGTTTTGAACTTTAACATTGCACCTTTGAAGTGCAACTACCAAGTTATTTTTTACAATGCTGTTTTTTGAACCTTGGCTTTTCTAGATTTACGGGCAAACCGTTGTCCCATTTCCGCTACTACTGCATCTAAACCCGCAACGTGTCCGCTGGCTTTGGCATAGTTATATACCTGTAACGCGGCTGTAAAAGCTTCACTACCGACTGCAAGAGTCGTATCATCCAACAATTCTTGTAACTGCGTCAACGATAACAACAGCGGATACAACGCTTCAAATAATTGCACATCCTTCCGCATTTCTTCCAAGTCGAACGAACGCGGTAAAAACTCTGGGTTCTGTGTCGCCACCTCTAATGCTTTGCTGACAAACGCCCGACTTTTATCTCCCATCTTGGGTAAAGCTTGACGCTTCTCAGTAGTCAAATCGATTAAAAATGGTAACTTTTGTTTAATCGTGGCGATCGCTTGTAACAGTTCATCTCGCTGTGTTTGTTCTAGTATTGCACTAATTGAGGTCGTAGACATAGAAATAAATCTCTAGCATTTTGATTAAATCTAGAGTGCCCAAGTATACAATTTAAATTTCTAATCAGGTTGCGTCTGAGAGCTAGCTTAATCTCAATGAGAGTGGCTGACTCTGGCGTGAGTTCTAAAAATTCTGCAACGCTTCCAACTTTCCAGCTTTTTTCCTGTAGCCGTTTTCTTTTGGTTTCATTCATAATGATAATTTCGTATGTCTCTCGTTGTAGTATAATTTTGCTTTTGTATTCTTAATGGTATAAGAGATGACGCCTCAATTTGAATACAGCACTCTTGCCCATCTCCAGGATATTCAGCAGCTTGGGCCTCTCCTTGACCAGTGTTTTGTCAACGCACTTGGTAGCGAGGGAGCTTACATGAACCGCGTTGGCGTAGAAAATTTTCGCATTATTCGTGAGTCAGAAAAATTAGTTGGTGGATTAGCAACTCTAGATATGGGTCAGTGGTGGGGTGGTGAGCGTGTACCAATGACGGGAATTGCCGTAGTGGGTATTGCTCCAGAATACCGTGGTTCGGGAGCAGCGATCGCTCTCATGCAGCACACCCTCAAGGAACTTTATGCTAGAGGTATACCCCTCTCTGCTCTTTACCCAGCAGTGCAAACCCTGTATCGAAAAGTTGGGTATGAGCAAGCGGGTAGCTGGTACATTTGGGAAGTTGCAACCAACGCAATTGGGCTACGGGAGCAACCCCTACCTATGCAACCAGTAGTTCCGATAAATCATCAAGTCTTTCACGAACTATATCAGCAACAGGCAAGACTCACGCATGGATATTTAGACCGATATCCCGCAATTTGGCAAGGATTAATCCAAGCAGATGAAAAAGAAACAGTCTATGCCTATTTCATTGGTACAAAAGACCAACCCGAAGGTTACATCATCTTCACTCAACAACGAACACAAGATGGTGAAATCATCTTTGTCAAAGATTGGGTATTGAGAACAGTTGCTGCTACACAAACTTTCTGGTCTTTTCTAGCTAGCCATCGCTCCCAAATTCAGCGGGTGCGCTGGAAGAGTTCTGCAATTGATACCCTGACATTGGTGTTACCAGAGCAAACTGCCAAGATTTGGAGTCAATTTCGCTGGATGCTGCGAATAGTAGATGTAGTCAAGGCATTGGAAATGCGGGGTTATCCATCGGGAATTCAAGCTGAACTGCACCTAGATATTCAAGATAAATTGCTAGATGCAAACAATGGTAAATTCATCCTTTCTGTTGCTAATGGACGCGGTGAAGTTACAAAAGGTGGCAAAGGTGAGTTGCAGCTAGATGTCCGAGAACTAGCACCACTATATACGAGTTTGTTCTCTCCCCACCATTTGCAAATAGCCGGAAAACTGCATGGGACAGAAAAAGCTATTTCAGCAGCTACGCAAATATTTGCAGCTAGCTCTCCTGCGGTGGCTGATTTCTTTTAATGTGAGTTAGACAAACCTCTCGGTGCTTTGAACTAAGGGACTTTCAAATAAAAAAACATCCAACTTTTCTTGTGGGTTGGACATCTTGTCCCTCCTTGTTTATGGGCGGGCGATATGCTATTGGTGTCAAATTAAGCTCAGACACTCAATTTTACCTCGTTTTAGATCCCCCAACCCCCTTAAAAAGGGGGCACAAGATTCTAGTTCCCCCCTTGGAAAGGGGGGTTGGGGGGGATCTAAAATCTAGGTGGTACATCGAAAATTTTTGAAATGCTTATCAGACTTCGCTTTCACGTTATACCACTTTTCGGTTGAGTGGAATACAGACCTAACCCCCAGCCCCTTCCCTACAAGGGAAGGGGAGTAAGATTCAAAGCCTCTCTCCTTTTAGGCTATCCATTACCCGGATCTTTCTCAACATTTGCGAGAGTATTCACTCACGTTTCTTACAACCCTTATTGGTCTGTTGTTAATTCTCAATAAAAACCTAATTTTAGCGAGAATATTAAGAGCCAATTTGTCAAGTATGCCTCACACCTCAGTGTTTAAGATGCTTACAAAACAAACGTTTCAAGATTGTAAAGAAAGATGTGACTAATGGATAGCCTTTTAGGAGAGAGGTCAAAGTGTATTGCATCCAAACGAGAATCGCTATAAGTTGACATCAATGGCGAGACGCCCACCCCACAATATTGGATAATTTATCGATCATCTCTAAGTTGGAAACATAATTAATCCTTGGCTCGTCGTTCCGCTAGATTAACAATTTCCGTTGTTGTCAACTCACGTCACAAACAAAGTTCTCAGCGATTTACTTTTGATAAGTAATGATGATTTGTTGTGCTTATGTAATCCCAAATATCATCTCCAAAAATAACTCAATGGGATTTCTGAATTTTTATCCGGAAGTTCAACATAGTCATCAGAAAACAATCTAAGTAAAGCTGGTTAGTTGCTCCTTACTTGCACACACAATCACAACATGAAATCACATCTACTGGCCATTGGTTTAAGCAGTTTGGTTCTAGTTGCAGGACAAGCTAAAGCCTCACAATTACAGTCTTGGTACTTTGATTCTAGCCAAAACCAATTACACCTAACTACTACTTCTGGAATAGAACCAAAAGCCTTTTTATTAGATAATCCTAATCGATTAGTAATTGATTTACCTGGAACTAGTTTTAATTCTGATAGTGTCAAACAAAGTTTTGGGAATGCGGTGAAAGAAATTCGCCTCGGCAAACCAGATTCTCAAACAACTCGTTTTGTCGTAGAATTAGCTCCTGGTTATGATGTTACTTCTCATAATGTTTCAATCAAGGGAGATTCCCGTTCTCATTGGATTGTCAAATTCAATTCATTTGACCGCCAAAATAATCCCGTTGTTGGGGAAAATAGAGAAGATATTGCCATCAAATCCACAGATGCAGCCACATTTGCAGGAGTTGTCAATCTTGGTCAAGAGATGGTCGGTATCACTTCTCAAATTCGCACTTTGTTAGCGAGTTATAAAACATTAAATCCGGGAATCTTTTTCTTAGATTTAGATACAGGAAACTATATAGATATTAATGGCGAAAAAAGATTTGCTGCTGCCAGTACAATCAAATTTCCCTTGTTAGTCGCTCTTTTCCAAGAAATAGACGCTGGGAGAATCAAACTCACAGATAAATTAGTGATGCGGCGCGATTTAAGGGTTGGTGAATCTGGAACTATGCAATACAAACCCATCGGAACTAAATTTAGCGTCCTAGAAACTGCTACCTTGATGATGACAATCAGCGATAATACCGCAACAAATCTGGTACTTGATCGCTTGGGTGGTACAGCAAAAGTTAACCAACGTTTTCGTAGCTGGGGATTGCAAAATACAGCAATGCAAAATTTACTCCCAGACATTCCTGGCAAAAATACAACCAGTTCTAAAGATTTGGTGAGATTGGCGGCGTTAGTTTCTAATAATCGTTTGCTATCCCCAAACAGCCGCAATCAAGTTTTAGGCATTATGCGCCGTGTCAAAACCAATAGTTTACTACCAGCCGGTATTGGTCAAGGAGCTACCATCGCCCACAAAACTGGTACGTTGAGATTTATCATTGGTGACGCGGGTATTATTCAAATGCCCAACGGCAAAAGCTATTTAGCAGGTGTTTTGGTACAAAGACCAAACCACGATCCTAGAGCTGGAGATTTTGTCCGTGAAGTTTCTCGCAGAGTCTATAATTACCTAGACCATACTAAAGTCAGCAATATACAACCTGCCTTTGGCGATCGCACTCGTTAGCAATAAAGTTAAAGGGAGTGGGGAGTGCGGAGTAGGGCAGGGAACAGGCAATAGGCAACAGGCTTAAAAGCCCCTACCATCAGTTTATGTCCTTAACCTAGCTGGCAACTGCTATATTATTCTGATCGTAAATGTAGGGGCGTACAGCTAGCTGTACGCCCCTACCTATGTATATGTATCAGGTATTTCCTGAAATGGTATTAGCTGAGGAAATTGGGTGTACCACTACCACCATTCTTACCAACAGCAGGAATTTCCAGTAGGCTATCTGTGGCTTGGCCAGTACCATCATTGGTAACCGAGGTTTCGTTTCCTGGGTGTCCGTTGGGAATGAACAGCTGGGGATGATCGAAGGGCGCTTTGTCGTGGACAACTCGCTCATCGGTGAGTCCTTTTAAGAAAGCCACCAAGTCCTCTCTTTCAGTTGGGGTTAGTCCCAAGGGGCGGAGGGCACTTTGCGGGCGGAAATCTCCACCACGATTGTAGAAGTCCATCACTTGCTCCAAAGTTAAATAACCACCATTGTGGAAGTAAGGGGCAGTGAGTTCTACGTTGCGTAGCCCTGGAGTCTTAAAGCTTCCATCTGCAACTATTCTGTCATTGGAGGTAACTGTAATATTGGGGCTTGAACCCAGAAGGAGTGGGAATTTACCCAAAGCAGCGACCCGCGACTCAGAAAGCGGATTACCAAATGGGTCTTGACCACCAACACCAGTGTCTTCTAGGGTGGGTCTAACACCAATATTGAAGAAGCCATTGTCAAAGACGATTCTTTGAGTGGGAGTGTTGATCGTTCCTAGCCGTTGGTTTTGTACTTTGCTAACCGAGGCATTAGTGAATTCTACTCCACCATGACAACCAATACAGCCAGCTCTGCCGTTAAAGAGGTCTTTACCTCGTTGCTGCTGCAAGGTTAGGGCATTGGTATTTCCTTCTAAGAAGCGATCGTAGGGCGTATCATCAGAGATGAGTGTAGACTCGTACAACTGAATTGCAAGCCCGAAGAACAATGAGAAATTGTACTCGCTTAGTGTATATTCATCAGTTTCAGAGGAGTTATCAGGCTTTTTAACAAAAGTCCTTCTACCTTCAGAATCAACCTGGATGAGTTGATTAGACTTCCACCACTCAGGCTTGAAAGCATCTTTAATCAGCTGATCGTAGGTTTTATCTTTGAGTCCAGGTTTAGGCCATTTACTATCTGCACCTAAAACGCTGTCTTGTGGATCTACAAGCTGTTTGCCTAGTGGTTTGAGGCGAGATAACTTTTGCCCCAGTTTTCGAGGGAGCTTTTTACCTTTAGCAGCGCTACGAGATTGTCTGTCAATTCGCCCGAACTTATCACCAATTTCTTCAAAGGTGCGACCATCCGCTGACGACTCGAAGGAACTCAGTGGCGGTCCGACCGCTTGGGAAGCTAAAGACGAATGATTCAGGCTAACTTTTACAAATTTTAGGTTATTTGGGTTTTCTGCTTTGACGACAGAGGCGTTGGGATCTCTTAAACCAAAGGGATTGACTCCATTGAAGATTTCTTGTGCCCTTCCGTCCCAGAAGTTGCGAAAGTTAAATACTGAATTAATCACAGTTGGCGTGTTACGCGGTTCAACGCGGCGCACATTCACGCCTCCAACGTTAAACACTGGATCTGGCTCCTTTTTTACTTGGTCTTCCGCACTACCAGGTATGACATCAACAAATTTCGTATTGAAGACCCCCTGGGAAGAACTGACATCGTTGCGATCGGACACAACGATCGCCGGATCGTTCGGCGATAATTTGTGAAAAGGAAAATCCTCTGGCTTGAGTTGGTAGTTAGGCGAACCACCGACATTAAAAACTGTATCTGGGTTCTCTGTACCATCAGCGTTAACCCGCAAAAGTCCAGGAGCTATCTGATTTTTCGATCTATTGTCGGCTCCTGCATGGAAGTGACAGGTTGCACAGGAGGTCACGCCGTCGCTACCAACCTGCATATCCCAGAAAAAGGCCTTTCCTAATTTGATGGCGGCTGCTTTGTCTTTTACGAAGTCTGCGAGATTGTCGGGTTCTGGAACAGGCACACCTTTGAGCGAAGCTACAGGTGTGCCAGTAATTTGCGCTGAGACAGTATTTCCAGCTATTACTGCTGTCATAATCATGGCAGCAATTACTATAGTTTTGGAAAATCTCGATCTCAGAGGTTTAAGCTTGCCCGATCTGTGTCTTTGCCTTTGGGGCTTGATGTCAACGGGTAATTTGGATGATGGCGTTGCTCTAGGAAATTTATCAAGCTCAAAATGCAGCAATTTCGGCTGATTAGCTACGCTTTGGATTGTTTGCTTAATCGTAGTGACCAGAAATTTGAGCAAAAATCGACCTCTTGAACTGAGTAGTAAATAAATTGGTAAGCTAGTTGAAACTAGCACCAATACTATTGCAGGTATAATCCCCATAGTTGTGGGCTATAAATTAATACTTCGATAAATCATACAATGGCTAAAAAGCTTTAATTTTGTTGTTTACGTAAAATGATTACTAATTTTATGTGAATAAAAAAATCACAAAAATATAACTCAGTTTGGGAAAGTAAGCAATATTTTCTACATTTATGTATAGAAAATAGCGGTTGATATGCTTATATAGCAAGAGTTTGATAAAATGTAGATATCTAAAATAGATATGTTTGAGGTTATTATTAGCCCTAGTTGGATAGCTTATTTAAATGTCACTACATCAAAGTTCTGGTCGCTGGCGGTTAGGGTTAGGGTTATCGCTTTTAACGGTCTTACTGTGGGGAATTTTACCGATCGCTCTTATAGTAACTCTGCAAGTACTTGATGTTTATACAGTTATTTGGTTTCGTTTTTTAGTATCGTTTATACTGCTTTTTGTATATTTAGTTATCAGTGGTAAATTGCCCAAGTTAGAACGATTAGGTTCTAATTCTGCGAAATTATTAGCGATCGCTACACTCTTTTTAGCGATTAATTACTTCTTATTTATGCAAGGTTTAGCGTTAACATCACCTGCTAATGCTGAAGTTCTGATTCAATTAGCTACTGTTTTATTAGGTTTGGGCGGTTTAGTAATTTTTCACGAACGTTATCGGCTGTATCAATGGATTGGTGTCAGTGTACTGACTTGTGGTTACTTTTTATTTTTTCGGGAACAGCTAACGAATTTAATTACTGCGCCTAATACCTATATACTCGGTAGTATTTTGATTGTGCTAGGAGCAGCAGCATGGGCTATTTATGCTTTAGCACAAAAGCAATTATTACAATCTTTATCTTCTGCTAGCATCATGCTAATTATTTACGGAGGCTGTGCTTTATTATTCACTCCTCTAGCTAGAGTAAAATTAATTTTTACACTTGATGCTTTACACTCAGGTATGTTGATTTTTTGTGCTTTGAATACTCTAATTGCTTACGGTGCTTTTGCTGAATCGTTAGAACATTGGGAAGCATCACGAGTCAGTGCAGTGTTAGCTTTAGCTCCCATTGTGACATTAATATCAGTTGCCGTTGTATCAGCGATCGCACCTGATTTAATTCCACCAGAACGCTTCACTTTTCTAGGAATATTAGGAGCCGGTTTAGTAGTCGCAGGTTCAGTGGCGATCGCCTTGGGAAAAACTGATTGAATAAGTCAGGATTCAGAATTCAGAATGTAAAAAAATCAACAGCGAATTTGCTTAGTGTTAATGGTAATGATAAATTAATTCAGATTAATCCTGAATTTTGCGGAGAATAATTCTAATAATTATTAGAAATTATTTTCAAAAGCTTTAGTGTTTTTTTAACCTAGTAAAGTTGTCGCACATTCAAAGTTACAACATAAATACTGAGGCAGGATATTTTTTCGTTTGTTATGATTTTCTGGTGAAGGCAAACTACTGAAGTCATCCTTCTGTAAAATCGATACTTTTCCCGCAAGTTTGACTCTGTAGCGATCTAATTTGTGCAATTTATAGCCAACAAAAAATGTTTGAAGAAGAATTTAGAAGCCAGAATCTAATGTTGATGGTTAACGGTTGACTGTTGATGTGCGTTGGAGCAATCCTACGGGGTTACGATTGGACTGTCAACCAAGAATTCCCCGGCTTCTAGGCGTGGAGAGTGTCAATATCAAATCTATGATTTTGTAGGGGTTTAAAACCCATTTGTTCAGATGCGACGCTCGAATACTCGCTAACGCTGCGCTATCGCGGACTTGCTAATGCTGTGCTATCTGCAATTAATACAGAAATCATAATAAATTCTGACTCCTGAATTCTGACTCCTGAATTCTTTTGTAAACCAAGCAGGGCGCCCGAAAAACTACCAAAGCCAACACGTGACAAAACCAGACCACCGAAACAGTTGAGCGATGAATAGTTTGTTTGGTAATTGGGCCAGCACCCTGAGAAAAAATTCCCTATTGCTGGTTCTTTCAATGGTGTTGCCAACGTTTGGAATTAGTAATTCCGTTTCGGCAGCAGAACGCATTTATGCATCTTATTCAGCTCTAGAGCTTTCGATTTCTGTGACAGCTTTAGAAAACTACGCCAAAACAGGTGCAATTAACGATGATTTAGCAGCATATCAACAATATTTACCTGTTGAAAAGCTTCAAGAATTGCGGCGGATTCTACTCAATCGTGTGAAAGTTAGTCCGGCAGTAGTTTCGCAACTTCTGTACACATCTCAAGGAGAATTTTTGCTGCATCGGTTGGCGCAAGTGATTAAAACCAAATCTCGTCAACCAGAATCAGAATTTGGTGCTTTGCGGTCAGCGCTGATTTTAGCCTCTGCTGAATCAGGAGGCTTAACACTTTTAAATGTGTTACGAAAATATCCTAGCAGCAGCATTCACCTTGATGTAGCGCAGACTTTCCAAATAGCTACAGAATTGGACAAACTTGTTAATCAAACCCATCGAGCGATCGCGGCAGTTTCTCAAAAGTCAAATATCGAAGCTGCTAGCATCCAACAACCAAATTTATCACAATTACCTAACTTACAAATTCTGGGAAAGTTTAAGTCACAAAAATATACGTTAAAGTTTTTTGATTCAAAGCGCGATCGGGTTTTATTAACTGATGTTTACATTCCCAAAATTAAAACTCGCGCACCTGTAATTGTGATTTCTCACGGCTTGGGTTTAGACAGCAGTAACTTTCAATATTTAGCTACTCACTTAGCTTCCTATGGATTTGCTGTAGCTGTTCCCAATCATCCTGCTAGCGATACTAAAAAATTGCGTTTGCTGTTGAATAAACACGCCAATGAACTAGCACAACCAAGTGAATTTAAAGACCGACCTTTAGATGTTACATATGTACTGAATCAATTGGAAAAAGCTAACCAATCTGATTCACGGTTTAAAAATCGGTTAAATGTGCAACACGTTGGCGTATTTGGTCAATCTTTGGGAGGCTACACAGCTTTAGCCTTGGCAGGCGCTAAAATCAACTTTGAGCAGTTAAAACAAGACTGTCAACTAGCAGAATTGGAAAAAACCTGGAATATGTCTTTACTGCTCCAGTGTCGCGCTTTGGAGTTGAATATTAATAACTCTGGCAAAGATTATAGCTTGCGGGATGAGAGAGTCAAAGCAGCGATCGCAGTTAATCCAATTACCAGTTCTATTTTCGGCCAAGCTGGCTTAAATCAAATCAAAACTCCAGTGATGATTGTTAGCAGTAGTGATGATACTGTTGCGCCGGCTTTATACGAGCAAATTCTACCTTTTTCGTGGCTGGAAAATCCACAAAAGTATCTTGTCATGCTTGTAGGTGCCACCCACTTTTCTACGATTGGTAACGCTAATACGACAAATCAACAATTATCATTACCTGCTGAAATGATTGGCGATGCTTCCCAAGCGCATCGTTATATGAATGTTTTAAGTTTGCCTTTCTTCCAAAGTTATGTTGCAGGAAAGCCACAATACGTTCGTTATCTCAATGCTAGCTACACTCAAACTATTTCTAGTAACTCTCTTGGTTTGAGCCTTGTTAAGTCATTGAATACAACTGAATTAGCACAAATGCTGGATATTCAAGGAGGTAACCCTTTAAAAAAAAAGTTCCTAACACCATAGTCAGCTTTGGATTTTGGATGCTGGATATTGGTGTTTCACTATTGAATGTGATGATTTTTATTTGATTGTTACTTAGGAAAATATAATGGAAAATCGAACCACAGAGGACGCAGAGGGCACAGAGTAATAAGAGTTTCAGAGATATTGTAATTAATATTGATTTTGTAATAACTTTTAATCTCTAATAGGGAGTAAATGAAATTTCAACATCCATCGGCGGGTTTGGCGTCGATGGTGAGGCTGTTTCAATCCCTAATAGGGAGTAAATGAAATTTCAACCCAAGACCAGTGGACATCTAGTTGGCGCGATTCTGTTTCAATCCCTAATAGGGAGTAAATGAAATTTCAACCAGTGGAATCACACAGAGTCAACTGACTGTGATTGTAGTTTCAATCCCTAATAGGGAGTAAATGAAATTTCAACCGCCGTAGCCTGAAAGACAGTTTATATAGGGTTTTCAAGGTTCGGTAGCGCGGACGAAGTAATCATAGCATGTAAAATTGATATTTGGTTTGAGGAAAACAGCTAGAACCTAGTCTGTGTAAGGTACGCGGGTACTTTCTTAGCTATTTTCCCCAAAACTCTTGCAGCAGGGGAACTTGAAGGTTACTTACTGCAATTTGGTTTTGAACATCTACCCATCCGCGCATTCACTCTAGTAATTTATAGCAGAGGGGGAAGCTGTGGAAAACCTTCCCCGAATTAGACAGTAAATTTCTTCTGCATACTTGTCCGCAAAATAAGATGAGTCAGTATTGAGTCCATTTCGCCTCGCGTCGTAACTCCAGGCGAATGAATCTGAACTAAAAAGCAAATTGCAAATGCAAGAATTTTGCAAAGCTGTTTTCTTCAGACCGAATCCGTGAAGTTTTAAATCTGGACGCTCTGACTTGATGGCAGCAAGTACCGGGTATACAAGTTCTGGTTGTTCGTTGCGCTTGCATATACTTCCAACACCTACCCAAGCGTTTGGTGGCAAGATTTCACCGTACATCCTTACATGCTCGACGTACTCATCAGGCTGATAGCCTTGAATTACTGGCATAACGTAGAAAGTTTTTTCGATGATTCGTGTCAGCGCCTTGTATCGGTAAATGGTAAAACGCTGATGTTCTAGAACGGTATACCCCGTTTTAGCCAAAACAAAGCTTTCACACATATAGTCTTGGGTTACGAAACCCAAAATGCGCTGGTTGTTGATTTGTAAGGCTTTACTTGCGTATTTTGGCAAGCTTCCCACTGGGTAGCCTCCATGAGAGCTAACAAGCGTAAATGCCCCACTGTCAACCAAAGCGCAATAAGAAGTTCTCAGTGCAGCGTAGTCGTGTAAGGCGTTAATGCTTACCATCACTGGGTGATTAGTGAGTCGCGCTGTCCAGGGCTTTGCCCCAACAAAAAAGATTTCCACAATTTCCCCCGCTGCTAGAAATAATTCTTTTTTTTGTCACGTCAAATTTTTAACTAGTTCTCTGAACAGTAGCCTTGCTGCTTTCGCTGCAATCCGATTTCTGACAAGCTTCGCTGGGCGACCGGCTGCTTTTTCAGCATCCATTTGACTCCCCAGATGCTGACCAATATCATTTTTCAGGCGCGATCGCCGAGGCTCAATGCGGGTGTAAACCCACTGCCATAAAGCCTTGCGACACAGGTCAGAACCGCCAATGACTTTAGTTTTCTTGCTGTCACCAGATGCTACTAGTGAAGGTGCAGCACCTAAAGCTTTTTGAAATCTCCGTAGTGAGAGATGCCGTTTAGTGGGCTTTTTGGAGTTTCGCCCCTGCCGTATCCTCACCTCTGGTTTACCATCTGCATCCAAGAATCCCTCGATGGGGTAAATCTGAGATATTAACACCGAAGAAAGGCGATCGCCGAAACCAAACTTTTTGAAAACTTGACAGTATGGTTCAAAGCGGGAGTCAGCAAGCAATTGCCGCAATTCTTGTTCAATGGCGTGTTCTTCGCATTGGAGATTGCAGATCCGCTTTGCGTGTTGGCGCACCGTGTCTGTAATCCCCAAGCCAGCCGTTTGAGCATAAAGCCGATCGTAGCGCGTAGACTTCCTTTCACCCGCTAACCAGCCCCATAGCAACGGAGCTAACCCAGATTCACCTCGAAGTGAGCGCACGTGTGCCACCTCTGGAAATTGCCAAGCCAAATCTTGTCTTGCTCGATTTATGATCGGTGATTGAACCCGGTTGAGATGAGCAAGTCTCAGCACCAGTTCACGAATTTTGACTATTGCTTGGTCACGAATTTGGACAAATCGACGTGGTTCAGCGTGATAGTCAAAGTAGTAGCAGGCGAGTGCTAAGGCATCGGCATCATCATCCTTGTCTGGTAGGGCCAGTTGATTAGCTCGATAATTTCGTAATTCCTTGTGACCGACCAGCCGGACTTCTACCCCTGCACGGGCTAAGTGAGTGCCCCAAAGCTTGCTGTAGTTATTGCCAGTTGGCTCCAATAGTGCAATGTCCGGCTTGAGCGCGAGTAGTTCTTGAATACCCCTTGCGTTGGCGCTAAAGCATCTAAACGGACATTCATAATAAAATTGACGTGGATCTTTCGGCTTTTCATTCAGCAGGCAAGCAGAAACTGAGGACTTGCTAACATCAAGTCCCAAAATTACAACCATTTAGTTCTCCTCTGGGTGGTTCAGTTTGTACCCTGATGCCATGCCTGCGAATCACCCGAAGGCCGTTGAGCCTAATTCACTCTCAAGGCAATAGCCGTCAGCGGGAACTGACGGCGACACAGGGAGGGAACAGCGCGGTCACAGCAGCCGAGCTTGCGAATGCGCGAAAGCCATTAAAGCTTGATTCGGCAAAAAAGCCCTAAGCTGCCGTGCAACGTGCTGTACGTCTGGTTTGGACTCCAGACCGCGACGCGATCGCGTTTACAATCGCGTTTCGCCGGTGAGTCAGTCCGGCTCATCAGGCTACATATACCCAGTTCCCTTGCAAGTTGTACATTTACTGGGGTTGCTGTCGTTGACGTAGGCATAAATTAATCCTGTACCCCAACAATCAGGACAACTTACAGTTTCGTCATAGTCTGGATCGTCTTCGTCTTTACCCCAAACTGTTGAGCAACTTTCACATTTATAAAAACCAAATGCTGAATCATGCCGGGTATTAGTCGATCCACAATGTATACATTTGGCTAGTTTTAAATCTGTTAAGTCAGTCATTGTGTTTCTTTTCAAAAATTACTAAGTGTATTATCGGTCTTAGGAGCTTCCCCGCCTTCAAAAGGGATATCATCGGGGTCTGGCTCTTGTGGTTGTTGTTGGCTTTCCTCATGCTTACTTTTGAGTTCGCCCAGCCTTTCTTCATAGTAAGAAATTCTCTCTCTAAGGCTATTAGCTCTAGATTCCAAAGTTTGAATTTGATTCACAATTTCCTTTTCTCTTGGCTCTCTAAGTTTGCGTTCAACTTTCTCCATAAGTAAAGAAATTGCTTCTTCATCATCTTCCCCATCGCCTATTTGAGCCGATAGTTCTAGATGCTTATTTTCAAAGTTTCCAATGTTTAGAACTCTTTTAAAGGTAATAGTTTTAACTTCCATGTTTGTGTGCTATTTTTTTTACCTGTTAACGTTTTGATGTTCGTACTTACTCAAGCGAATCTACATAAGTTTTCGCTGTCTCCATCGCGGCTTCATGTTCATCAGCCCAACCTCTTCTATCGATTTTTTGCCACGTATTATGAGCATTAGTATCAGCGGCAGACTTGGGGACATCCACTAATCCGGTATAACTCTCCAGGAGAGCATCTTCTGAATCTGCACTGTTACCAACAATAGTAAAAAGTTGTTTTCTACCACCCATTCGCTTGTCCCTCCTCTAAAATCTGTTGCAATTGCTGTTTGCCCTTTTCCCACTGTCCACCCCCCAGCCGTAACACCTTTTCAATGACGTAGGTTTCGCCCTTAACTTCAAGCAACGACTTCACAGCCAGATAGAAGCCTCTAGTGATTGAAGTTGAAGGTGAAGTTTCACCAGGGTGTTCTGCACTTGGCTCTTTATATAAGTGTTCTAGCGATTGGGTTAACTCTTGTTTGACTTCAGGCGGGTAAGTCGGCGCAGTACCGTAGACCTCATAGAGTGCTTGCTCTTGCTGTTGGGTGTGCAGTGCAATTTCAACCTGTTCTAACTCCTGGTTCATGGCTCGTAAAGCGGCGTTGCGGGCATCTTGCACTATCAGTCGCCGCGACTCACCAACTAGCTGCACTGATGCAGCTAGCGCCAAACTGTAACTGATACCCTTAGCGATCGCCGGAACTGGAGAAAGTGCAGTCAGCCAGAAAGCTGTTGCACTAGCTACAAGACAGTTGGTTTTTAGCCACCTATTAACCATGACAGCATTCCCCCCAAAACAATCGCTGATGCAATGGCAATCAGCAGTGCATAATAGTCAGGCTCGGATAGTTTCAGCAACGGTCTAACTGCATCGTCTGTCACTAGCGCAAGAGCTAACCCAGCAAAGGACATGATGTAGATAACCCACATCACCCGGAATAAAGCAGGATGCAGCGCCCCTAGCCAAGCCACAAAGCTAGAGGCGATACACCCCAAAAGGAACCAAGCCCCCAGGTGTACCGCCTTATCCATTAGTATTTGTCCTTGATTTTGGCTTTGAGTTCTTCAACACGTTTTTGGGCGTTGTTTTCGGCGCGGTCTAGTCCAAATCCCAAACGAGCGTATTCAGGACGCTGGGCGTGCAGATGTCTGGCGGTTGAAGCATCAGCGCGTTTTTTCACGAGTTCGTTGTCAGCAACGCCCTTGATATAACGGCGGTGTGCAACGTGTACCTGTGCATCAGCTTCTTCTAGTTTCTTGAGGGATTTATAGGCGCGTTTGGCTTGACGTGCTTCTTCCTTCTTCTGGGTCGCAACCTGTTTGAGTGCATCGGCTTCAGCTTTGTTGAAGTAGCGTGGTGTATGGTTGACGGGTGCTGTCCTAACAGTCTCCCAGGTCCCCGCGGTGACTGGGTTAATCACATTTGGATCTGTTGGAGCCAGTACCCGATTTTTATCTATGCCGTGACCACCAGATGCAAGTGAGGACTGATTATTGTTGTTGCTGCTAGATTTCCCAGCGCTGGTAATGCGTGCCAGTATTCCCATTGTTTACTCCTGTTTACTACTGTCTACAAACTTGGGTTTTGACATCTTGCAGCTGTGCCTGGTCAGCTTTCATTTGGCGCAGCTGCACTTGATCTGTACTCTGGTAGGTGGAAATTGCACCAATACTCAACCCTGCGACTAGTGCAGCTGCAAGCATGACTAAATATGCCGCAGTGTTGTTCTCTGCGGGTGTGGGTTCGGGGTCTGGTACTGGATAAAACTCGCCAGTGAACGGGACGACTTTACCCACTGGCTGCTGCTGTTTACTCTGCTTCATCTCCTCCCTCCAGTAGCATCGGCTCATATGTGGGCAAGAGTAGATGCGCGGTTCCACTGTTGATTGCAGCGCGGACTGAGGTTTGCACTATTTTCCTCTCTTCAGGGGTGGGATTGTCCTTCATCTGCTTGATGCGGTGCAACACGCGACCGGGTAAGAGTCGCCAGTATTGGCGGGCTAGTTGTTGTGCGCTATCTTCGAGCAGTGATTCAAGCAAATCGGGTGCATCGTCATCTGTATCAAAATTTGCATCGTTGTCCAATGCATTTTTCGGTGCGCGAGAACGCAGTAAGTCAATGCCTGCATCAGTCCAAAGTTTTTGACCGTGTTCATCTACAACCAAATGCACGTCAAGCTGAAAAACTTGCGGGTGACGACGCAACCAACTGCGGATCGTCGCTTCTTTAATTCCTGTAAGCTCGGCAGCTTCAGGAGTTGTGTACAGTTGTTGAGTCATGGTTACCCCAGCGAATTTGGGCGACTAGTGCTTCCAATAATCCTGCTTGTTCAGATGCGGGGAGTTTTGATTGCAAGTCCACGCTGAGAATGTAGATCTCATCGCGGGTTTCACCTTGCTCAGCTACGCAGAGGTGCGATGCAAGAGTCGAGACGAGAAACAGTTTCTCGCGCTTGCTCATCTTCTCGAACGTTGATCCATATTTCTCCTGCAATTCTTCCAGGTAAGAGCCGTCACCTGGGGTATAGCCTGTGTAGTAGCCAATTGGCTTGCTCATCGTAGTAAAATCTCCTTAACTATTGCAATTGTTGGCGATCGCACTCCGTAAGCGGCGATCGCCTTTTTACTTGTCTGTTATCCGTTCCACTGCTCAGATGCCTGAACATAAATTTGCTGCCAACCACGCCTTTCTGGCGGTTTAGCCAGGGTTTCGGCCGCATCTACGTTGTGGGGACAATCGGGCTTTTTCTCGTCTAGTTCGCCGAGAATCTTATGAAATTTCGCTGGATCGGCATATTGGGATATGTGGGGGATGTAGCGAATTTTTAATACTTCGTCGCTCATGGTTTTTGGTTACTAAGTCACGATCGCACTTTTGAAACTCCCTAGCAGGTCTTTACATCGCCTCACTGGCTACAGGCTGCTATCTCTGTCTGGTTGGGAGTTAGGTAGTCATCAGTCATTGAGCATCAGGTACAAGGTGTTTCCGTGCAAGGTGGCGCGGGTGCTTGCTCCATATTTGCCGCACAAGATGGTGCGGGGAAGCGGGTGTTATTGCGGCTTTACTTTTGGGTGAGACACTAGCAAAAGGCAGGCTTAATAGCTAAGCAGGTTTGGCCAGGCTCGTTGAGCCTGCCCTTTTGTTTACCTTATAACTAGCACTTTAGTGCAAGCCATCTGTACTGTCAAGTACTAAAGTGCTAGCACGATAGTGCTAACATGAATCCAAACTCACATGAAACTCCGACCTTGAAGACTCTTAGAGAAAGCGCTGATCTCACTCAGCCACAACTAAGCCAGCGTATGGGCGTAGGCATTCGCATTATCGGCGACTGGGAGAGTGGAAAAAAAATTCCCCGGTTTGACAATGCTGTTGCTCTTGCTCGTGAGCTGGGTGTGTCTCTAAAAACTCTTGCCAAGGCTTTCCGAATAGACGTAGAGGGTATACCAGATGACGAATAAATGAAAAGATGATTAGTTGACAAAAAAAAGCCCGCTCACTAGCACTATCGGCAGTGAGCGAGTTAATTACCAAAATGAATAATAACAAGATGAATAATAACAGGAAAGCAAAGAATACTCTAGACATTCAGATAAATTCTAGTGCCTTCACTACGAATAATTCTAACACAATAGTAAGTTTTTTGGGGACAGAAAAATGACACAAGGTATTTATAAATTTCCCCAAGAATCACCTAACTTTCAATCCAATTCAGATAGACTTCCACCATGCAATATAGAAGCAGAAGAAGCAATATTAGGTGGTATATTATTAGACCCAGAAGCGATTTATCGGATTAAGGATAGATTAAAACCAGAACACTTTTACATCAGTGCCCATAAAGACATTTATCAAGCTTGTTTGAGACTTTGCAACAAAGAGAAACCCACCGACATGTTGAGTGTCACTAGCTGGTTATCTGACCATGACATTCTGTCAAGAATTGGGGGTAGAAACAAACTAGCAACTGTAGTAGATAGAACTGTAAGCGCAGTTAACATAGATAGTCTAGCCGAATTAGTTATTAATGCATTTGTTCGACGTGACTTAATTCGTGTCGCCAACGAAATCAATAAATTGGGATATGAAACAGAGCTAGATATACCAGAGATTTTTTCAATGGTTGCAGAGAAAACTCGCTCAGTTATCGAACTTCCAATTGCGGCAACTAAGGATGAACATGAGCAATGGCTACACGATAGATTGCTCTCGGAACTGACAAGTATTTATACAACTTGTCCCCAACCATCCTTAAGACTTTTAAAACTCAAAAGACTAGCGGATGACCATCACCTTTCGATGGGATTCTTAGAACACTTCTACTTAAAAACTCTCATTGCTCAATGTACTAAATTACTCACCTACGATGAGTTAAGAGAGTTAGCGGGTTCCACAGTCAGAGAATGGTTATTAAACGGACTAATTCCTAAAAGTACAACAATCTTATTGGCATCAGACGGTGGAGTTGGTAAAACAAAATTTGCCTATGCAATTGGTAAAATCTTGATTCAAGGCACTCAATTTGGTTCATTCGTAACCACAGGTAAAAGGAAAATTCTCTACTACCAAGGAGACGAAAGCCCCGGCGACATGCTGCAAGCTTTAGATTCCCTGGGTTATTCAGAAAGCGACATCGGCGAACATGTTCGTGTCCGCTTTGGCTGGAGTGCTGAGAACATGCCAACACTGATCCAGGATTTAAAAGAATTCCAGCCAGAGATTGTCTTCATCGACTCGCTCTCGACTGCCAACCGCTTCTCTGTTTACCGCGAATCGGAAATGGAGTATGCCCGCCCGATTTTGGAGATGACCGGACTGGCTAACCAATACAAAACCACCTTTGTCATCATTCACCACACAAATAAAGAAGGGGGCATTCGCGGTACTACAGCAATTAGAAACGCTGTATCAGAAGTTTGGACGCTATCTAAAGACAATAAGGAGACAGCTACCGCCTACGACCGGATATTAGAGATCGACAAATCGCGATCACGCTCAAGCGGCAAGAAATACCGGATGTACTTTAATCCTGAAGATGTCAGCTTCACATTTCTGGGAGAAGAACCGGATCAGGGGTCAAACGTCTCCGAGCAGTCAGCCAAAGACGCGCTTTTAGATTTCTTCAGCAAGAACCGGAATATCAGGTTTACATCCAAGGAACTGGCTCACCTGCTGGGCTATTCAGACGGACACATTCGCAACTGCTTGTCAGGACTAGGAGCCGATGGGCTAATCTCAGCTGATCGCCGACCAGGGCAAGCGACCCAGTACTTTTTAGTTCTGGAGTCAGTGGCGATCATCCCTGACGATCACCCCACAATCACCCCCGATCAGCCACCTAAAAACCCTGAAAGCCTTGATAGTAATCAGTTAGGGGCTGGATTGCCTCAAAGTAGCCCAGAATACCCGATCACCCCCGATCACCCCACGATCACCCCTGACGATCACCCCGTGAACCAAGACACGGCAAAAGATACAGCCAAAGGTGATCGTCTAAGTACAGAAAAATCGCCAGAAAAAAAATCAGACTCAGAAAAAAATAATCAGCATTTTTCGCGATCAGCCGATCAGCATCAGCCAGAAGTCTTGCCAAGTAACGACTCTAGGGGTGATCGTGGGGGTGATCGTGGGGTGATCGTCTCCTGCGACGATCACCCCTCCCCTGCCCCCTCGGCTACAAAATCAGAATTACCCCTCCTGCCCCTGCTTGAAGAGAAAGGCGTTTACTGGAGTTCGTCGCTTAAACGAGAAGCAACAGTGTTCCTAATTTTTGACAGAATGTCTGAGGCTAGCTGTCAGGTTCCAGGGCGAGGCACAGTTGGCCTGCGGTTTACAGACTTGCAATCCTGTGAAAAATCTCCCCGGCACGACTTAAAAGTAGGGGATAAGGTTGTTATTCTGGTTGGTAAACACAATGAAACCTTTGCCACCATTATTGATATTCGAGCCGATGGCATCTGGCTTAAATCTGATGATCGCAAAAAACGATTAGCAAAAGCTTTTTGGCCTCACCAGCTAGCAAAAGCCTGACATTATAACTTGGCGGAGTGCTACTCGCAAGTATCGTAAATGCCTAGTGCTTGCGAATTCTCCTGCACCAGTTTTTGAAATTTCCGTAGCTCATCCCAGGTACGGCTGGTGATGTCTGGTTTTTTGGAATACTGGTTAGGGCGATACCCCTTGCGTCTAATCTTGGTGTAGCTGTCGATTGCTTTAAGAATCAAATCGCCTGTATTGACGTGTGACACGTCAATACCGCTGTCTATTGCTCTGGCATATTCCATAATTTTCGCTTCCAAAGCAACTGGTACTCGAATTGTTTTAGTGGGGCCACTTCGCCAGGTGCTACCAGTTCCCCAAGTACCGCTAGTGTGTCCGCCTTTATTCATAAAAAACTCTTTATTGACGTGTGACACGTCAATACAGCTTATCAGCTAAGCATAAAAAATGCGATCGCCAAACAATGAAAACAGGCGATCGCGACATTTACTCAAGTTTAAGATATTCGCACTAGTTGGTTTTGGCAGAAAAATCATAGTGCGTTGATTGCCCCCTTAACGCGATCGCTATCGATTTCGACATAGCGCTCTAGTGATTTGAAGTCTTGGTGGCCAGTAATCTGTTTAATGGTGTAAAGGTCAGTCCCGTTGCGGTGCAACTTCGTAATAAAACTCCGGCGGGTACTGTGGGTGCTGATACCCTTAACAACCAATCCAGCCCGATCAACGGCTTTTCTCAAAATTGCGTCAGCCCAACGAGCCGATATCGGCTTATCTTCTGGTGGTCTACTGGGGAATAGCCAAATAGAATCACCTGACTGGTATATCTTAAGTGAGTCAAAAAGAACCGGATGTACAGGCACTTGGCGAGTTTTGCGCGTACCATCGGGTGCCGCTTTACGAAACCTGGCAGGAAAGTTAATATACTCGCGTGGTGTACCGTCAGCGTTATAGCAGTCTGCCACCTTCAACTTGACCAACGCCCCCCAGCGTTCGCCAGTGTACCAGGCCAGATCTAGAAGCAACTTATATTTTTGATTGCGAATTTGGCTGCGAATTTTGGAGTACTCCTGGTTTGTCAAAACAGCGGCTTGACCATTTCGATTATTTTTCATATTCTTTTCGTCTGCGACCTGTTCCGGTTTAACCAGTTGCAATGGTTAAACCGGAATATTCCTAATTTTTAGTATTAGAAATATTCGCCTCAATCGTAATCAGAACAAGCATCACAGAGCATCAGCGCTTGTACTGCTTTTACATAAAAGAGGAAGATTTACATAAATTTCAATCGCTCATAAAACAGATTTATT
>NZ_CAWUDO010000094.1:0-30371 GCF_963920935.1 Nostoc sp. CCY 9925
ATCAAAGACTCGTTCGCGAGTATCAAAGACTCGTTCGCGAGTATCAAAGACTCGTTCGCGAGTATCAAAGACTCGTCGGCGAGTATCAAAGACTCGTCGGCGAGTATCAAAGACTAACTTTTCCCTTCCACATAATATATCTCCAATGCCCCATGCTCAATGCCCCATGCCCAATGCCCAATGCCCAATGCCCCATACCCAAATTTCCAAATCGCGTCCGCACTTCTACACTTTTGCAAATGGAAGCGGTGGAATGTGGTGCGGCTGCTTTAGGAATAATTCTTAGCTATTACGGTCGGATTGTACCGCTAGCTAAACTGCGTGAAGAATGTGGTGTTTCACGGGATGGGAGCAAAGCTTTTAATATCCTCAAAGCTGCTAAAAACTATGGACTCAATGCCAAAGGTTTAAAAGTGCCTCTACAAAAGGTGGCAACTACTAGTCCTCCCTACATTGCCTTTTGGAATTTTAACCATTTTCTTGTGGTAGAAGGATATAGCAAAAAACGCGTCTTCCTCAACGATCCTGCTAATGGTCGGAGAACAGTTAGTTGGGAAGAATTCGATCGCTCATACACTGGTGTTGTCCTGGTAATGGAACCTGGGGCGGACTTTCAAAAGGGCGGGAAAAAAAATCATATTGTCTCCGCTTTAAGTAGCCGCTTACAAAACTCACGGGGAACTATTATTTTTTGCTTCCTGGCAGGTTTACTGTTAACGTTGCCTCGGTTAGCAGTGCCAGCATTTTCCCAGGTGTTTATCGATGAGATTTTAGTCCAAGACCGGCAGGACTGGTTACGGCCTTTACTGTTAGGCATGAGTATAACTACTATATTGCGGGCGCTGCTTGCCAGATTGCGGCTGACTTACCTGCGGCGATTGATGGTTAAGTTGTCAGTCAGCACTTGTGGGCAGTTTCTCTGGCATATTTTACGATTGCCGATTGGGTTTTATGACCAACGCTTTGCTGGAGAAATCAGTAGCCGGATGCAACTTAATGACCGCGTGGCACAAAGACTCTCAGGCCCTTTGGCAACCACAATCATTGATGCGGTGATGATGGTTTTTTATTTGCTGATTATGATTCAGTATGACCGATTGTTGAGTGCGATCGCTCTGGGTTTTGCTGCCATCAATATCTTTGCCCTGCTATTTTTATCGCAAACTCGTGTCGATGCCAATATGCGCCTAGCTCAGGAATATGGCAAAGTCGGCGGTGTAACGGTTAGCGGCATCCAAAGCATAGAAACCATCAAAGCTTCCGGGCTGGAATCAGATTTATTTGCTCGGTTTGCTGGTTATTACGCTAAAGCAATTAACGCCCAACAGGAATTAGGTTTACAAACTCAAATTCTCACCACATTACCGACAATTTTGACAGCCCTAACCACAGCTTCTATTCTGCTGGTTGGTGGGTTACGGGTAATGAATGGCAATCTCAGTATTGGGATGCTCGTTGCCTACCAAAGTTTAACAATCAGTTTCTTAGAGCCAGTTAATAGCCTCGTCAATTTCGGCAGTACACTCCAAGATTTAGAAGCCGACTTAAACCGCCTTGATGACGTGTTGCAAAATCCCGTTGATTTGGAAGTGGAGGAGAGGCAGGAGGCAGGAGGCAGGGGGCAGGTGGTCACTGAGCGTAGCCGAAGTGAGGCAGGGGGCAGGAGGCAGGAGGCAGAAGTAGTTACTATTTCTTTCTCATCTCCTTGGCAATTACACGGTAACGTCGAGTTACGAAATGTCAGCTTCGGGTACAGCCGTGTAGAACCTCCTTTAATTGAGGATTTGAGCTTAGTTGTCAAGCCAGGACAACGGATAGCGCTTGTGGGGGGGAGTGGTTCTGGGAAATCTACAATTGCGAAATTAATTTGCGGGCTTTATCAGCCTTGGGGAGGGCAAATCTGCTTTGATGGTGTAGGGCGATCGCAAATTCAGCGTTCTGTGTTGGCTAATTCGCTGGCGATGGTCGAACAGGATATCTTTTTATTTGCCGGGACTGTGCGGGAAAACATTACGCTTTGGGATTCTACTGTGTCAGAAGCTGATTTGGTGCGGGCTTGCCAGGACGCAGCTATTCATGATGCGATCGCGTCATTGCCTGGTAAATATGACTTTGAGTTAATTGAAGGCGGGATGAATATTAGTGGTGGACAACGCCAGCGTTTAGAAATCGCCCGCGCTTTGGTGAAAAATCCTACAGTGTTAGTACTGGATGAAGCAACCAGCGCCTTGGATGCCGAAACTGAGTTGACTATTAACCGCAACTTGCGACAGCGTGGTTGTTCGTGTATTGTAGTAGCTCACCGCCTCAGCACAATTCGTGATTGCCATGAAATTATTGTGTTGGAGCAAGGTAAAATCGTGCAGCGTGGCACCCATGAGCAATTATGGCAGGAAGGCGGAACCTATGTTCGCTTACTTCACTCAGCACAAGCATAGTTAAGCTATGAGTAACCCGCAGGTGAATCCTTCTCCTAAACTTTACTCTTTGCAAGCAAACGAACCACTACTGTTGAATGACCCAAAAACAGTCTGGGTGGTGCAGTCTGGAACATTGGCGGTGTTTGCAGCGAGAGTGAAAAACAGTACTGTTGAGGAACGTCGTCGCTATCTGTTCCATGTTAGTGCAGGTGAAGCATTGTTCGGTGCAGCGTTGTTACCTGAAGTAGTAGCACCAAGCCAATGGGGTTTTGTCGCGATCGCAATTGAACCCACTAAATTATGCCAGATATTAATAGTTGATTTGGTGAGAAAAGTTGCAGGGGCAGACCCGCAAGCTGTGGCACTTTTAGAAGGTTGGGCGAACCATTTGGGACAATCTCTAAATGCCCAACAAACAGTCTTGGCAATGCCATTAAATCTTGTAGAGGTATTTGAGGGGGATTTTTCCTTATCGAGTGGTGAGGCTCTATTATGGCAACAAACACTCGTGTGGGTGAAGTTGCAGCAAGGAAATACTCGCTGGATGGGAGTCGAGGAATTAAAGCTCAATTGTGCCTCGCCAATGTTTCCACTTACTAGTGCTATGTGGTTGGAGGCGGAAAATGCAGTTACCGGATGGATATTGCCAACCGCAGATATCAAAAATGCCGAAGAAATACTCACAAGCTTAGTATGCTTCCATACTTATTTCTTTCAATACTTCAGTTTGTTAGCAAGCAAGGAAGCAGAAGCAGAATTTCGTCAGTTTCAGCAACGAGAGCAATTTAATCAGCAAGTAATAGAAAACGCACTCTCAGACTTAGCAACAGTATTGCAACCAGAGCCAGAAGCTGCTTTCTTGGAAGAAGGGCCGCCTTTATTAGTAGCACTGGGAGCAGTGGGGCGAGCATTAGGGATAGAAATTCGTCCACCTGTAGATGATTTTAGTACTATTAAAGACCCGGTTGCGGCGATCGCCCACGCATCCCAAATTCGCATTCGGCGGGTGACTTTGGCAGGCGACTGGTGGCGTCAAGACCAAGGGCCGATGTTAGCTTATACCGAGTTGGAACGCCCGGTGGCGTTGTTGCCTAAAGATAATGGAGATTATGTCATCTTTGATCCAGTGGCGCGGACTCGCACACCTGTAAATGAATCAGTAGCAAAAACACTGTCAGCCACAGCATATATTTTGTATCGACCTTTACCGCAAGTCGCACTCAGCGCCATCGACCTGCTGCGGTTCGGAATCAAAGGTTATGAAAAAGACATCGTTAATATTTGTCTAGTCGGCATATTAGGCACGATATTGGGAATGGTTGCGCCACAAGCAACGGCTATTTTAATCAATAATGCCATTCCCGAAGGCGATCGCGCTTTGTTATGGCAAATTGGATTAGTGCTGTTTGCAGTCGCCTTTGCACAGTTCGCTTTTCAAATTGCCCAAAGTATTATTACCCTCCGAATCGAAAGCGCCACTAATAGCGTATTGCAACCAGCCATTTGGGACAGGTTGCTGAGATTAAGTCCAGGATTTTTTCGTCAGTATACTTCTGGAGACTTGGTTAACCGCGTGATGGCGGTGAGGGAAATTCATCAAAAAGTTAGCGGTGCTACCCAAAGAACGTTGTTAAGTGGAATTTTTGCCTTATTCAACTTGGTTTTGATGTTTATTTACAGCTGGCAATTAGCGTTTGTGGAAGTTGGTTTAACAATTTTTGCCGCTGTATTTACTGTTGTTTCTAGCTTTTTATTAGTGAAGAAATCACAAAAACAGCTAGAACTCGATGGCGCGATTCAGGGACTTAGCGTCCAACTTATCAACGGTGTCGCCAAGCTGCGGGTAGCTATGGCAGAAGAACGCGCATTTGCCGCTTGGGCAAAAAAGTATAGCCAGCAGATCCGGCTAAAGGCGAGTTGGCAACAAATTAAAGATGGTGTTTCGATTTTTAATGAAGCACTGCCTTTGGTAAATTCTATATTGATTTTCGGTGTCATGCTGTTGATGCAGACACGCTTGACACTTGGTACATTTGTTGCTTTTAACTATGCAGCGACGATTTTTCTCAAAGGCGTAATTGACTTGAGCAATACTGTATCAGAGGTTTGGGGCATTGTACCAATATGGGAACGGGCAAAACCGATATTGCGATCGCAACCTGAATACGATCCCGCTAAACTTAACCCAGGTCAATTAAACGGCCAAATTGCCTTAGATCGTGTTAGCTTTCGCTACTCGGAAAATGGAGGCTTAATTCTCAATGATGTCAGTATCCATGCCGAACCAGGAGAATTTATTGCCATTGTCGGCCCTTCTGGAAGTGGCAAATCAACGATATTACGCTTGTTGTTGGGGTTTGAAACTCCATTAACAGGCAATGTCTATTATGATGGCAAAGACTTGGCACAGATGGAACTCCAAGCTGTGCGGCGACAGTTGGGAGTGGTGCTGCAAAATGGCAAAATCGGCACAGGCTCGATTTTTAAGAATATCACAGCTGGGGCTTTGGTTTCTCTAGAAGAAGCTTGGTCAGCTGCACAGATGGCAGGCTTGGCTGATGATATCAAGCAAATGCCAATGGGAATGCATACTATAATCGCTGAGGGTGGTAGTAATCTTTCTGGCGGACAAAGGCAAAGATTGTTGATTGCGCGATCGCTAGTTTCTAAGCCCAAAATTATTTTAATGGATGAAGCAACCAGCGCTCTCGATAACCGCACCCAGGCGATCGTCACTGAAAGTTTAGCCAAGTTAAATGCTACCAGAGTGGTAATTGCCCATCGCCTCAGCACAATTCGCGATGCAGACCGGATTTATGTAATTGACGCAGGTCATGTGGTGCAGGTGGGTAACTTCTCAGAGTTGATTGCCCAAGAAGGTTTATTTGCCCGACTTGTAGCCCGACAGCTAGAGAGTAATGTTTGAGGGACTGTTGACTGTTGACTGGTTTATAGTTATACCAATTGGAAAAAAGAATGCGACAAATAGACCATTTGTAGAGACGCGATTCATCGCGTCTTGACTTGACCAAAGAATATGTTGCAATCATTAATTGAATTGGTATTATTATTCCTGACTAGGATTCAAGACAACGATAATTTCTGATAGCTTAATTCCCAGAGGTTTCCAATGGGAATTGCTGGAGGAAAAAGTACTATCCCCAGACACTGCTTGGTAGTCATTAGGAAACTTTTCGTAAGCATTAGGAGCAGCGTCTACTCGTAAAATGAGTTTGCCTTGATAGCGAGATAATTTAGTACTATCTAACAAAACCGTACCGCCGTAATCCCAAGCTAATCCATAGAGTTTAAAGTTACCTAGTTGCTTGCGTAACTCGCTCAAGGGAGTGCCAACGCCGATACCTTCCCGGGTTTTCCAAGCTGAACCCAAGTTACGCACATCTAAAGGTTTGGTGCGGGTATTATCACTCCAGACTATCAAGAGAGAACGCCCCCGATCTAACTTTAATTGAGTAGCTGGAAAATTACCAATTCCTTCAGCACCGGGAATCGTTTTATCAACAACACGAGACGCACCAAATAATTTAACTAAATCTTGTTTGGTGGTTGTGCGTGTTATCGGGCCGACTCTTTCCCCAGGCACAATCAAGGTGTCTGTTAATGATTGCGATTTAGCAATAGTAACTGAACTATCGATTTTTTGGGTTAATCCAACTGCTTCTTTTGCAGAATAAATTAGCAGCAACGCTAACGCAGCTGTAGTGATAGTTTTAATATATGAGTTCACGGTATACCTCAAGGGAATGCGACTGAGGATGGTTTCTTTAATTATTACTTTTCAGTTTTAACTTCTACAGTTTCGCAATTACGGATTCCCGATTTTATTAAGGATTTGTACTAAAACATGTTCCTGACTCCCTCAAAAACATGCCCGATTGGCAAAAACATGTTGATTTGTCACTTCAGAAGGTGTCAGTTCGACAAAAATGTCTTAATCTATAAATTAACAATAAGTAGTTCGAGAAAAAATTCTTTTTGACTTATCATTCGAGGACTTTGTATAAATAACAGATAAGTCGTTCTAGAACCACTTTAGTTTTATTTATACAAAAACACAAATTTCGAGAAAAACATGTCCATGTATAAGCTCAGCTTAAGTTGTTCTAGATCGGGTTATTTTGGGCTTATACAAGGATGAGTTTTTGTAATTACAGCAGTTTTGGTAGTATTCAGACCACAATTGAGGCCGATAATGGGGAGTAGGGAGTGGTGTAGTTCAATAGACCTCTTGCTTTCATTGCTTTTTGCACTCTTGGGGGAAAAGGGTAAAGGTTAAAGGGGAAAGGGACTTTTGCAGAACCTTTTCCCCTTCCCCCTTGCCAAGGCTACCGTGTATACACAAGTCAAATTACCCCCTTTAATCCCCCCTTAGAAAGGGGGGAAACCGGAAAATCTAGTTCCCTCCCCTTGACAAGGGGAGGGTTAGGGTGGGGTAATTCGAGGGCTGGTAGTGATTCGATAACTTGTGTGTACACCGTAGCCTTGCCAAGGGGGGACTACAGGGGAGTCTTGATTATGTGCAGCTTCATACAGAATTGGTATTACGGGAAAACCAAACAGAAACAATTAATAGACGTTTTAATCTTTTTCTGACTCCTGAATCCTGAATTCTGAGTTCTTCACTTCATCACTCTAGTTGCGTTGAAAATTGCCAGCAAAGCTACTCCAACATCAGCAAAGACAGCTTCCCACATTGTTGCTATCCCTAAAATACCCAATCCAATAAACACACCTTTAATTGCTAAAGCAAACCCAATATTTTGCCAAACTATTTTCCGAGTTTTTCTGGCAATTTGTATTGCTTCTGCAACTTTTGATGGTGCATCTGTCATAATCACAATATCGGCAGTTTCTATGGCTGCATCTGAACCTAAGCCGCCCATTGCCATGCCAACATCTGCTCTGGCAATCACTGGCGCATCATTAATACCATCGCCAATGAAGGCTACTTTACCATGTTTGTCGGTGGTGCTGATTAATTTTTCAATGGCATTGACTTTTTCTTCTGGTAATAACTCTGCTTCGTAGATATCTATGCCAATTTGTTGAGCAATTCGAGAAGCGATCGCTTGATTATCTCCTGTTAACATTACTGTTTTTTCTACACCCATTTTTTTGAGTGTTTGAATTGCTTGTCTGGCATCTTCTTTCACTTCATCATCAATCACTATATACCCAGCATAAATATTATCTACTGCTAAATGAATAACTGTGCCTTCTACTAGGCAATTATCATGAGCAATGTTTTCTTTATGCAATAGGCGATCGCTTCCTGCTATCACTACCTTATTTTCAACTTTAGCTCTAATTCCATGACCTGCTATCTCTTCATAATCTCTCACATCAGATGGAGCGATATTATTACCGTAAGCGTTGCGGATGGATTGGGCAATGGGATGATTAGAATGGGATTCAACCTTAGCAGCTAATTCTAGTAACTCTTGCTGATTAAAGTTATTTTTTGGTACTATTTTAGCGACTTGAAATACCCCTTTAGTTAAGGTTCCAGTTTTATCAAAAACAACTGTTTTGACTGCATTTAGGCTATCTAAAAACGTAGAACCTTTCACCAAAATACCACGTTTAGCTGCACCTCCAACACCTCCAAAGTAACCTAATGGAATACTGATTATTAGTCCACAGGGACAGGAAATAACTAACAAAATTAGAGCACGATAAATCCATTCTGAAGAAGTTGCCCCAGAAATGAATAAAGGAGGTAACAAAGCAACCGCTAGAGATGTAAAAACTACTATTGGCGTGTAATATCGAGCAAACTTAGTAATAAATTTTTCTGTTGCTGCTTTTTTGCTTTTAGCATTTTGCACCAAGTCTAAAATCTTGGCAATGGAAGATTCATCAAACAGCTTTGTGACTTTAATGCTGAGAACGCCCATTTTATTAATCATCCCGGCTAAAACTGTTTCTCCCAGCTTCACCGTTCGCGGTACAGATTCTCCAGTTAATGCAGATGTGTCAACTTGGGAATTTCCTTCGATAACTTCACCATCTAAGGGAATCTTTTCTCCAGGCTTGACGACTATAATATCTCCAATATTTACTGTGTCTGGCGATACTTTTTTGAGTCCTTTTTCTGTCTGGATATTTGCATAGTCTGGGCGTATTTCTAATAAAGCTTTGATAGAATTACGAGAACGGCTCACAGCAATATCTTGGAACAGTTCGCCAATTTTATAAAATAACATAACTCCGACAGCTTCGGGCAATTTATGAATTGCGATCGCCCCTAGTGTCGCTACTGTCATTAAAAATGTTTCATCAAATATTCTCCCTTTAAGTATATTGCGTCCAGCAGTTTTTAAAACACTCCATCCACTCAATAAATAAGCAGGGATGAAAACCAAATATTCACCTATTGAATAGAGTGTATTATGTAGCTGTCCTTCAAAAATTACACCAGGTGTATACAAACTTAAAATTATTACTAAAGGAAATATCTCATTTTTGAGATTGAATTCTTCACCGTGGTTATGATTGTGGTCATGGTTATGATTCTCATCATGATGATGGTTATGATTCTCGTGATGATCGTGTTCGCAACTGCAACAACCTGAAGATTCTGAATGTATTTTTGGCTTCATTTTTAGTTCAGACTAGTAAGTTATTTGATAGAACCTTTCTTTAAAGGTAATGAAAAAAATAAGTTTTTACAAGTTAATAATTTAAGAAAGATAATCGATATCAACACAAAAATTTAAGTTGTTGAATCCTGCAATTAATTTTTAGTGAATGCTAAGATTTATAAATTTATAAAATGTTTTTTGTTTGATAATAAGTATCAATACCAACTCAGCAGATGCCTCCGAAAACTGAGGACTTGCCGCTTAGAAAGTAATACGGTTCAGTTAAAGGTTATTTGTGTAAATAATCGGTCTTTAGAGATGCGAGAAATTGCGTCTCTACATCAGGGTTTTGGGCTTATCCCAAGCGTATTGATTTTTAACTCTTATAGGACTTACGGGCTAAAAGCACCGCTACCGCTAATAGCACTCCCCATGCCCAATGCCTTAAAAGTTTAAAATATCTAACGACTCTTCTATTTCTAAATCTAATATTCTTTGTTTTGTATCTTTGAGGGCTTCTAGCTTACCTTCTTTGCGGTATATATCTGCGGCTTTTTGAAAATCTTCAATTGCTCCCTGCTTATCTGCCATTTCTAAACGAATATTGCCACGATTATAATAAGCATCTGCATAATTAGAATTAATCTGGATTGCTTGAGTATAATCTTCAAATGCTCCTTCAAAATCTCCTAAATCAAAACGAGCATTACCACGGTTATAATAAGCATCTATATAATTAGGATTAATCTCTATTGCCTGGGTGTAATCTTCAATTGCTCCTTGAAAATCTCCTAAATCAGAACGAGCATTACCACGATTTTTGTAAGCTACAGCATCTTGAGGATTAACTTTGATTGCTTGGGAAAATACTGGTGGGGTTCCTAGTAAATAACGAGCAATACCACGATTTTTATAAACATCAGCATAATCGGGATTAATTTTAATAGCTTGGGTATAATCTTCAATTGCTCCTTGGTTATCTCCTAGATGAGAACGAGCTTCAGCGCGGTTTTTATAAGCTACAGCAAGGTTAGGATTAATTCTAATAGCTTGGGTATAATCATTAATTGCTTCTTGTAATCGTCCTATTTGATATAAAGATAAACCTCGTTTATTATAAGATTTGGCATCATTCATATTTATTTGAATTGCCTGAGAATAATCTGCGATCGCTTGTTCATAATCACCTATTTGATATAAAGCTAAACCTCGTTTATAATACAAATCAGCATCACTATTATTAACTTCTAAAATTTGATTATAGCTAGCTATTGCATTTGTATATTCTCCTTTTTTGAAACATTCATCACCTAATTGGATGTAAAGCAAATTTAAATCTTCATCACGAGAATGCAAATAAGTCTCTACATTAGGTTGAAAAGAAGATTTGAGCAACTGATTATTAGCTGGCTTAGCTGGCGTTTCCTGTTTTGGCAGATATTTGTAAATTGGTGGTTGTTGTTTAAAAGAATTATGATTTACAGAAGATTGTAACTGTTCTAAATAACAAAATAAGCCACCACCATAAAGTAATTGATCTATCCCGAATGAAATTTTACCAGTCTTTAACTTAATCATTCGGGTTGGGAGAAAGCCAGCTAAAAAAAGGTGATACTCAGATTGTGCCTCGCTGACATCTTCTTGAATTAAAATGCAAACTACAACTGCATTTTTTTCAACTTCTTCAGAACTAATTGACCATCTAACTCTATCAATACTACCGTGACGAGATTTAACCTCAATACCAATAGATGGGTCAGAAGTCAAGGTAAAATCTATTTTACCATCACCGCCGAATCGTTTTTCATAATCGACCTCGGTAATGAAATCAGCTAAACGTTCCTTGACAACTTCCTCACCGAGTTTTCCCTTTAGATAGCTGATAAAAACATCACGAACTGGCAAAACACGCTTATATTTCTCAGCCATCAGCCAGCAAAATTCCCGTAGTGCTTTTAGCCTCTCTCCAGAAATTATAGTTAATTCACTATGTTGACCTTCTGTTTCACAATGAAGCAGACAACCAGATGCTAACCTTTTGATAAAATCAGACTGTAGCGATCGCAGTAGCGTAATCCAGTCCATTTTGATTGCTGCGAATCTTTTGATGAGATTATTCTATTAAAATATTCATTCGGCGTAAACCTTTTAATTAGCTTGGGTGATATTCCCAAAAATTGCTTAATCTTATATACTAAATCTTAATTTAAATTAATGCAATTAAATTTCCAGAAAGCGAGTGTATTACGATATAGATGATGTTATTCACTTAAGTAGTGTGGGAATACTATGTATAAGTGTTAAGGATCAAAATATGACTTCGCCAATGGAAGAGTTTGGACTAACTTTTGAGCAAACGAAAATTTTGTATAGTTTTCAATATTTTTTAATACAACAAGACGTTGACAGAGAAACAGATTTTTTAACAAAGCAGCTTAAACATAAATATTTAAACCAGTGGACTAAATCAGTTGAAAATTTTTTAGAAAGTATAGCTACTAACGGCTTAGAAAAAAATAATAGATATTTATATACTGATTATTGTTCATTCGAGGAAGTATTCAAAAGAATGAAGTGGTCACTAAATAAAAAACGGCCTTTATATTCAATTGTCTTGGAATTGTCACTCTTTAGTATGTATACTCCTTTTGGTATCCAGGAAGATGAAAAATTTAAAAAATTAAAAATTAGCGAAACATTTCGCCTGAGAATTCTAGAAAGAGTCATCTTTTTTGCAAATGAGCTTGGAGTAGAAGGAGAATATGTTACAAGATTTAAATCTAATCACCAAAAATGGAGCAATGAAATTATAGGCTCAAATCCTTTAAATTTGTTGTTAGGAGGTTTGATAGGGGGAGCTGTTGTGGCAGCGGTAGCTGCTGCTATCGCAATACCTGTTCTTGTTCCTTTGCTGGCTCCTATACTTGCACCAGGTCTTTCAGGCGCAGCGGCAATTTCAGCTGTGTTAGCTGCCTTGGGTGGAGGTGCTATGGCAGCAGGTGGCTTTGGTATGGCAGGTGGAATGACTGTGATTGTTGGTGGTGGTGCAATTCTTGGTACTGGCGCTGGTACTGGTATTAGTTCATTATTCGCTCAGTCACCAAATTTAGCAGTCCGCGAAGCAGCAAAATTTCTAGTAACTTTCAACGATATTATCTTGGTTCAAGAAGATGTTATAAAGCAGCAAATTGCTTTGAATGCTAGAAACATAATTAAAGCGCAGAGAAATAAAATTAATGAAATAGAAGAAGAAATTTTAGAAATGCAAATGGCGAAAGTTAATACTCAAGAGCAAATAAATAATTTGCAACAAGTGGTTAAATATTTTAGAAAAGCATTAGAAATAAGCCAAAAGTTATTGAAAGACTTTTTAGATAAAAATGGTTTATAGTAATGTAATAAATAGACGATAAATTATACTAAGAAACTAGTAGTATTTGAAAACTTTTTTTAACGTAATCATTTCTCGCGTAATAATGCATCTACCCAAGCTGCATTATCTTCTGATAATTGTAATGCTGGCTGCTGGCTGTAGTCTATTACTAAGTCATAACTAGCGCGGTCATAAATCCCAGTTAATAAACTCTGCAAATCTATCAAAGGTTCACTATCATCAATTCGCAGTGGTAAGGGAAATGAGGGAATTACATCTTGTAAATTAAAAGCCTATCATCAGCAGTAGTTTGATAAATTCGTTCTTCAATAGCGACGAAATATTTACGACGCAGTTGAGGAGAAAGAAAATCTGTGATCGCTACTATTAGTCTCCCATGTACTCCTGGCCATAATGCAGGATCTTCTAAATACGGATTCATCCCTGGAAATAGATAAGCCATAACAAATATTTCAAAACCAAAATTTTAGAAGTAATTGTCATAGCCCCCTCCTCGCTTGCGGGGAGGGGGTTGGGGGTGGGGTTCTAAGAACAACTAGTAAGCGCTGCACCACATTGATCTTCTCTTTTCAGCCAACCCTTAACACCTTGATATTCTACCTGCGCCCAATCTCCCTGACAGCCTAACAATTTGACAGGCGTATTAGCAGGAATTCTTCCCACTTTTCGGCTTTGTTCATTGCTATTAGCATAAACCTCTACGCCATTAGTACCATAGCCCTGAGTTGATAAGCCTAAGTTTGGCACAAATACCCATCCAGTTCCTTGAAAACCACCACTAGCATTAGTAATTTGCACCCAATTTTTAGCAGCAGCAACAACCTGAACTGTTTCATTAATCGCTATTTGCCCTAAAATTCTGTTTTTCGTACTTCCACCACTCCGCACATTTAAACCTTGCGGATCTGTATCAGTAACGTAGGCAAAAATATCACACTTTTGAGGATTAGTTGATTTCGCTAAAGCTATTTGATTAGCTATACCACTGAGCATTACACTAATACAACTGAATGCCAATGCGATCGCTAACTTGTTTGCTGAATTTTTCACTTTTTTGGTCATAATTTCTCCCATCTGCTGGCATCAGTAATCAAAGCTGGATTTCTCTTCTTATCTCACATCCTAACTATTATTCAATTCGATTTTCCTCTGTAATAACTCTTGATTTAACAAAATTTAGTTATGCGATCGCTGATGAAGTTACACAACTATAGAATTGAGTATTAAGATGTCACTATATGGTATGGTCAAAGCCAACACCGACTTTAAAAACTGATTCACATTCATTAAATTCCTATGAATACCAAGATAAAGTCAATATCAAATGGCATAGTTAAAGAGATTATCAATATAAATAATATCAGTGTCTTAGAATTAGACAAGGAAGAAATTATTAATCTATTTAAATCCTATGGAATCTTACTTTTTAGAGGATTTATGGCTAATGCTGAGATTTTTAAAGAATTTAGCAATTCATTGAGTACTGATTTTATAAATTATGCCGGCGGTGCATTCAGTAGAAGAGTAATTAATGGAGATGAGACTCTTTTAAGTGTAAATGACTTTAAGTCTGAAATTAAATTGCACGGCGAAATGTACTATCAGCAGAATATCCCCCTCATGCTATGGTTTTTCTGTGCTAATCCGCCCTTAAAAGATGGTGAAACTACTGTATGTGATGGGCGACATTTTTTTAATGAACTTAGTAGTTCAACCAAAAAATTATTTAAGAAAAATAATTTAAAATTTACTGTTCGGATGTCTGAAGAAGACTGGAATAAAAAATATCAAACGAATGATTTGAGTAAGCTAGAAGAGATGTGTCAGAAAAATAATACGCATCTTCAGATAAACGCTGACCAATCCATTCTGCTAGAATACATTTGTCCTGCGATTATTCCCAGCCGATGCGGAAAGTATCAAGTGTTTATTAATAGCTTATTGCCCACAAAGCAGTTAAGTCCAAAAATTTTGAAGTTTGAAGATGATTCAGAAATTCCTGATGAGGTTATGTCTGAAATTAATGAAATTGCTGAAAAAATAACCACGGAAATTTCGTGGCAAAAAGGCGATATTTTAATGATTGACAATACAAGAATTCTTCATGGTAGAAGGGCTTTTGCTGACGACCAAAGAGATATTTATATCAGATTATGTTCCCCAGTTTTTCCTTTCTAGGTAAAAGCCCTGGCGAATAGAATTCGCGGTTATACAGAAAAAACCCGCCAACGCAGGTTTCAAATTCCTCAAGTCCGTCTGTACGGGCTTAGTTTGTGTAGCCCGAATTTCTAATCGCCGAATATATAGGAATCCAGTTTGATTTCTGAAAAAAAATCCGTACACTTCTAATACCCTTCTTCACTATTGCCTATTGCCTGTTCCCTGCCTCTACGAGTAATTTCAAAAATAAAATACTAGTCCCAATACTGCTCGCTTTGTGCATTTTTAACTCGGCATTGGATTTGGGGAAAAGGTTAATGGTTCGACAAGCTCACCAACCGGGAAAAGGTTAAAGGTTTTTTCTTTCCCCCTTTCCCCTTCCCCTTTTACCCTTAACCGACAAGTATTGATACTAGTCCTATATTTGCTTTTGTGACTTGAAAAGCTGCTTTTGCGACTTGAAAAGCTGCTTTTGCGACTTGAAAAGCTGCTTTTGTGACTTGAAAAGCTGCTTTTGTAACTTGAAAAGCTGCTTTTGCGACTTGAAAAGCAGCTTTTGTGACTTGAAAAGCAGGTTTTGTGACTTGAAAAGCAGCTTTTGTGATTTGAAAAGCTGCTTTTGCTTAAGTAATATCAAGTTCAGATAATCACTTATTATTAAAATTTCTCCGCGTCAGTCCTAATGATAAGTCTTCACCCGAACATGATATAAGTACCGTTCAAATGTAGTAACGCACCGCGATACAAAACATTACTTCATATCGTAGCCAAATAAATTCGGGTCAACTTCTCCTAATTGCAACTCTGCTAAACCATACTCCGCCCATCGTCTGTCTACCATCGCCGCCACATCTGGATCTGATTCTAAAGTAGCGCCCCATTCATGCTCTGTTTCCGGCGGAATTTTCGTGGTAGCATCAATTCCCATGCGTCCACCTAAGCCAATCTTTTCGCTAGCAAAATCCAAACTATCAAAGGGCGTATTCGGCAAAATAAACACATCCCGAACTGGGTCAACTTTAGAACTAATTGCCCATACAACTTGACGCGGGTCGCGAATATTGATGTCTTTATCGACGACAATGACAAACTTGGTGTAAGTAAATTGTGGTAAAGCACTCCAAAACGCCAAAGCCGCCCGTCTTGCTTGTCCTGGATATGCTTTATCAATGGAAATAATCGCCGCTTTGTAACTCAAAGCTTCCATTGGTAAGAAGAAATCGACGATTTCGGAGACTTGTTGCCGCAGAATAGGTGTATAGATGCGATTAAGTGCGATCGCCATCATCGCTTCTTCTTTGGGTGGACGACCGCTAAATGTTGTTAAGTAAATCGGATTTTTGCGGTGTGTCATACAGTTGAAGCGAACTAATGGCGAATCCTCAACACCACCGTAATAACCCATGTGGTCGCCAAAAGGCCCATCGGGCAAAACTTCCCCTGGTGTAATCGTTCCTTCCAAGACGAATTCTGAATCTGCGGGAACTTCCAAATCTACAGTTTTACACTTGGCCAACTGCACGCCCGAACCGCCATAAAGTCCAGCAAACAGCCATTCTGATAAATCTACAGGAATGGGCGTAGCTGCTGCCATGATAATTAAAGGATCTACACCAAGTGCGATCGCTACCTCTAATTTTTTCCCACGTTCAGCCGCTTTTCGCAAATGCCTCGCCCCACCCCGTACCGATAACCAGTGAACCGTCATCGTGTTTTTTGATTGTAGTTGCAAGCGATACACCCCTACATTCGGCGTACCAGTCTCACAATCCTTAGTAATTACTAATCCCAGCGTGATAATCCTGCCAGCATCACCACAGTAAGGACGTATCAAAGGCAACTTATTTAAATCTAAATCATCGCCTTGAATCACAACTTGCTGACAAGCGGGGAAAAAGTCCCGTCCCGGTTTGGCCTTCACCACGTCAAACAGCACCTTACCAAAATCTATCGCCTGGGAAATCTTCTTCGGCGGTTTTGGTTGTTGCAGCATACTCAACTTTTTCCCCAGAGTTTCCAACTCCTCTGGACGCTGCATATTCATCGCCCAGCAAATTCTTTCCACAGTTCCCATCAAATTCACCGCCACCGGAAAAGAAGCACCTTTGACGTTTTCAAACAACAACCCTGGCCCACCTTTCTGTAGCATCCGGTTAGAAATCTCAGCAATTTCTAAATCTGGGTCAACTAAAGCTGAAATCCGCCGTAATTGTCCTCTTTCTTCTAGAATCTTAATGAATCCCCGTAAGTCTCTGGCCATAGTTCTTGTAAAGCAGATTATTTAAGAAGTGTGAAGCGCTTTCTTATATTATTAGTCATTAGTCATCTCCCGGCCGGTGAGCGGCTTGCCCTGACTTGTGCTGAGCGTAGCCGAAGTAGCGCAGTCGTACCTCTACGGGGAAGCAAGCTACGCGTAGCGTCTCGCAGAGAAGGGAGCCGAATCGCATCTCCCCTACTCCCCACTCCCCATTGATTTAGCCTTAACTGTAAATTAACCTGTTTCTTAACGTTTATTAACTAAGTTTTGCAAACATTTTAGTTATTGTAAGTAAGGATACGCATTATTTGTGACAAATAAGCGCTAACCTAATCAAACATGGCCAGAATAAACTATACCTTCCTGGCAGGTGGTCTTGTTATGTGACCCCTGCTGGGTTTATTTATCAATCTTTAGCAAATATTTTCTTGAGATACTTGGTACGATAAAAACCAAAAAATCCACGTTACTAGGCTATAAGTACAAGATAATTTTATAGATTTTCCTTTGCACATTTGCACCTAATCAAATAGGAATTTAAACCTCATTAAACTAAAAATCTTACACCTAAAACATCTTCAATTAACAATATTGACTTTACCAGTGTCAAGGTCATAACAAGCACCAACAATTTTTAGTTTGCCGACACTCAGCAATTTGGCTAAAATTATTGAGCTTTCTTGTAATTGTTTAGCCTGATATTTAACATTGGCTATAACTGCATCATCACTAGTATTACCAGTTGTCAATTTCACGTTTGCTAAAGCAGGTTTGATGCTTTCAACAACAAAACCAATTCTGCCAGGAAGTGGCTCGTTTTTAATTGCTTCTGTGACTGCGCCGCATCTTTTATGACCTAAAACTACAATTAACTGCGAACCTAATACAGCTGTAGAATATTCCAAACTACCTATAGCCATGTCACTGGCAACATTGCCAGCTACTCGCACAACAAATAAATCTCCAAGTCCTTGATCGAAGACAATTTCCGCAGGTACTCTAGAATCTGCACAGCCTAATATCGCCGCAAATGGATACTGAGCTTTAGCAACTAATCGTAGACGTTCTAGAGATTGATCGGGATATTTGCGTTGTTGATTTATAAATCTTTCATTACCATTTAGCAAACGTCTAATAGCTTCACTAGCACTGACTGGATTAGGGTTAACTGGATGAACATCAGCCGCAGCTGCTTGTTGTGTATCCCAAAAGCGATGTCCAAAAGCAGCAGCCCCAATACCCATCACACCTGCGAATTTCAAAAAACCACGTCGCCCTACGAATCCATTAATTTGACTCATCGATCTCCCTGACAACATTTTTCTTAGTATCAGGAATATATCAGATGTAAATATAATGTAAGAGTACCCTCTTACACGGTTTAAGAGTTATTTAATCTTCATTTTAAATGGTAACAATGAGATTATAATTATTAGCTTCTTAAAAAATGGCTTCTTCCAAAGTACTTTTGACAAACTGGTATACTTCTGGTTCATGGGAAGCTCTTGTTCCTGCAATATTAAGATTTACTATTTTATAGTTGGAGATAAATAATAATAGTTCGCTGGCAGGATTTAGAGTGAATTCTTTACATATATGTATAAACGGTTTTTGAGATTTTTGAGCTAATTCAGCAGTTAATAAAGTGCCTGCAAAAAGTTTTTTAGCAATAGAAAATATCACAGTTCCATCAGAGTCGCGCACATTCCATTCAGTGCGTTGGCAATATTCATCTGATGGTGTTTCAGTTAGGTTATAACGTAAATTAATAACACCATCTTCTGCTTTACGCCCTTTGGGACACCAGCCTCCGTGAGGAATTTGATGGGCTATAGCCCAATCCAGAGCTGCGCGGTCTGCTCCTGTTTGGCCACCAGAAACTATTTTTAAGCTGTTAGCCATTTTAAATTTTAAATTACAGCAATTTGCAACTTACTCAAGTAGAGAATTTAAGTTTCAAATCCAGATATAAAGCTGTTTTACTCCTAAATTCTAAATTATGCGAAATTTAATGCCTTTTACCTGCTCCCAGATACAACTCACCCACTTTCGGGTCATTCAATAATTCTTGACCTGGCCCCGAGATAGCATCGCGTCCAGATTCTAGTACATATCCACGATCAGCCATTTCTAAAGCCTTGCGGGCATTTTGTTCTACTAATACGATCGCAGTACCCGTTTGATTAATTTGTTTAATCTGGTCAAAAACCTGTGTTACCAAGATGGGCGATAAAGCCGCAGAAGGTTCATCTAGAATTAGCAAACTAGGTTCCAACATCAAAGCTTTGCCCATCGCTAGCATCTGGCGTTCTCCTCCAGATAAGGTGCCAGCACGTTGATTGCGGCGATCGCTCAGTCTAGGAAACATGCTAAATATTTTATCTTTGAGTGGTTTCAAAGGAACGTTAAGGACAAAAGCACCCATCTCCAAGTTCTCTTCGACACTCAGAGAGGGGAAAACATTAACAATTTGCGGTACATAGCACATTCCCCGCTGTACGATTTGATTTGACTTTAGCCCTACAATATTTTCACCTTTGAAGGTAATTGTGCCAGTGTGAGGGTTTAAAAGTCCAAAAATTGTTTTTGCTAAAGTAGATTTACCAGCACCGTTAGGGCCAATTACTGCTACCAGTTCCCCTGGTGCAGCGTGAAAATTCACACCTTGTAGGATATCTACGTCTTTGATATATCCGGCGTGGACGTTTTGAACTTCTAGTAAATAGTCATTTGTCATGTGTCATTTATTATTAGTCATTAGTCATTTGTCAGTGGTCATTGGCAAAAAACAACTGACAACTGACCACTGACTATGAACTATTCCGGAGTTTTTTGCAACTCCGGTCGTTCTTCTGGAAGAATTGCCCCTTCGACTGGGCAAACTTGGAGACATATACCACAGTCAATGCAGGTAGTAAAGTCAATCCAGTACCAATCGGTTCCCTTGACGTTTTTGCCCGGCCCTTCATGAATGCAAGCTACCGGACAAGCACCTACGCAGTCAGCAACGCCTTCACAGACTTCTGTAACAATTGTGTGCGGCATGTTCTCGATTCCCTCTCTTCTGTATCGGCTATTTCTAGCCTAGCAGGGGAGTGGGCAGAGGTGCCCAGGGGCAGAGTAGCAGAGGGAAAGTTGCAGTAAATCTTTCTCCCGATCCTCTGCTTGCTTGTGTCCCCGTGTCCTCTTTTTCATGCCAATTCACTTAACGCAATGATTCGATTTTTGGTGAGCCATCAGCTTTGATCCAGGCGATTTGGGCAATACTGCGATCGCGTGCATATTGGCGGATGGCGTCTGCATCCCTTCTGAGCAAATCTATTTCTACTCGCACCAAATGAGTGGAATCTCGCAGTTTTTGAGCGTAAGCAAAGGCAGGAGCGTCAGCACTCGGCGTCTCTGGTACTACCAACCAGTTGCTAGCTGGGGTTGTTTGCGGTAATTGCCCAGTTGATAATAAAACTTGGTATAAATCTTCGATATTGAGTACAAAACCAATTCCAGGAATGTTTTCTCCTTGTGGATGATATAGCCCCAAAAGCTGGTCGTAGCGACCACCCTGCCCTAAAATTTGGGCTTGAGATGCAGTATCATTGACAACTTGAAAGACGATACCAGTGTAGTAGTCTATGGTCTGAATCAGGCTCAGGTCGAGAATTAAGGAGAATTTTTTTTCTGATTCCAGTAATTCTACTAAGGATTTGAGATTATTTACTGCGTGTTGCTGTTGTTCATCTAGCTGCAAGGTACTGACTTTTTGCAAGACTTCAGCACTTGGCCCGCGCAGATCCATCATAATTCGAGCGCGATCGCGTAGTTCGTCACTCAGAGGTAAAGTATCTATAGTAATACGGTCAAGATGAGCGATCGCAGTGCGAACTTTATCCTGTAGATTAGCACCAAAGGCATTCAGGAGCGATCGGGTTATTCCCGCTTCACCTAAAATTAAATGCCATTGGCGCAAACCCAGTGCAGCCAGACAATCTGCTACCAGTAGCAATACCTCTGCATTTGCTAGCAATCCACCAGCACCTAATAGCTCGACTCCAGCTTGATAAAACTCCTGCTGGCGATTATGCCTACTTTCCCAAGTGCGGCGAAATACATTGGCATTGTAGTACAGCCGTTGGGGATAGGTTACACCTGCCATGCGAGTCACAACGGTACGAGCAATAGACGCTGTTAATTCTGGACGCAAGCCCAATTCATCGTCTTCGCTATTTTGTAGTTGAATTACCATCTGGCGCTGGATTGCTTCCCCTGCCATCAAGGTATCCATCCGTTCTAAAGTCGAGGTGATAATCCTGTGATATCCCCAACGGTGAAACACATGTTGTAACCTATCTTCAATCCAGCGTTTTTTCGCCACATCTAAGGGTAATAAATCCCTGGCTCCCGCTGCTGGTTGATACACCATTATTTTTTCTTCCCACCAAACAAACCACCGAACAAACCACCATTACCAGATTTATCTGGTTGCTTATCTCCATTATTGGGGGATGAAGTCACCTTATGATCCGTAGGTTGTTGCCCTAAAACTTTATCTATTTTAGGTTTCCATTGCAACGCTATTTGGTCATTGGGGTCTAACTTGAGAGCGTTCTCGAAGTGGATTTTTGCCATTTTTAGCTGATTTTGCTTCAAATACACCATTCCAATCAAGCTATGGCAGTGACTATTTTTCGGTTCTAGCTTCAAGGCTTCCTGCAATTCTACTTTGGCTTGAGCAAATTGGTTTTTGTCAATCAAAGATTGAGCGCGACGAACATACTGTTCTACAACTGAGTCTTCTTTTGCTGGTGCTGGTGGCGCTGATGATGCCTGTTTTGCTGTATCTGGCTTAGGTGTACCTGAGTTGACTTTGGGTTGAGCAGTTGCTGATGATGCTGCGGATGTTTTAGCTGCACTCCGCATTAAGTAGACTAAATTCAACTCACTAATTTGGGCAATGATTTGGAGGGCTTGCTCTAAAGAATCATATTGGGTTTGGGCAAGTTTAGCGATCGCACTTTTATAAGAATGATCGATATTAGCAGCAGCAGCTAACTGTCTACCTAATTCTGTATTTAAAGTCACTGAGGTAGATTCCTGTACCAAACGCTTGCCCATTTGCGACAAAATCAAAATATATTCCGTCCGAGTGCGTTCGTTAGCAAGTTTTTCGTAAGCTGGGTTAACTAACTTCGATAACAATTCATTACCTAGCTGTTTTTGCTCACTACTTCCAGTAATAATACTATCTGGGTGTAAACGACGGGCGATTTGAAGATAGCGTTTGCGAATATCTTTGACATCCGCATCGACTGGAACGCACAATACAGCGTGATGATCTATGAAATCATATCTAAATAGTCCGCGATCTATTTTGAAAGACATATAGCAGTTTGCACCAAAGGAGCAATTAGATTTTTTCTAGTTTACTTCGCTCCATCGGCGATCCGTCAGTAGCAAATTATCATTAGTCATTAGTCATTGGTCATTGGAAGAGGCATGGGGCAGACGGGAAAAACTCTGCTCCCCTGCCCCCCTGCTCCCCGATCTCCCCTCACTTCCAAGCTGACAGGGGTGGAACTTGTAAAAGTTCACGACTCACGGTGTCGTGAATGTAACTATTTGTGGCCAGAATTCTACCTGACTCAATTTTTAAGGGAGTGCCATCGTAGGCGGTAACTTTGCCGCCAGCTTCTTGTACCAAAACGATACCAGCCACAATATCCCAAGGGGAAAGTCCCCGTTCCCAGTAACCATCGACGCGTCCACAGGCAACATAGGCCAAATCCAGCGATGCCGAACCGCTACGTCTAACGCCCTGAGTCAAATGGGTGAGGTGGCTAAATTCTGCATAATTGTTATCAGAGGTTTCGCGGCGATCGTAGGCAAATCCAGTTACCAGCAAGCTCTTATTCAGTTCTGAGGTTGCCGAAACTGTTATGGGGTGGCGGTTGCGTGTTGCTCCCAAACCAGCAGCGGCACGAAATAGCTCATTGTGAAAGGGGTCATAAATGACACCAACTTGGGGAACGCTATTAATTAACAGCCCGATGGAAACGGCAAAGAATGGGTATTGATGCGCGTAATTGGTTGTGCCATCTAAAGGATCTATAGCCCAGAGGTATTCATTTTCGCGATCGCCTAAGTTTCCTGATTCTTCAGCAAGAATAGAATGTTGCGGAAAATGGCGACGTAAAATTTCTAAAACCACCTCTTCGGAGGCTTTATCAGCAGCTGTGACTAAATCACCAGGGCGTCCTTTTTCAATAATTGCATCTTCTAACTTACCCAAGTAGCCTTGGAGTATGGCACCACCAGCCAACGCCGCTTCTGTCGCAATGTCTAGAAAAATTTGTAGGTTTGTCATTTGTTATTAGTCATTAGTCATTAGTCATTAGTCATTGGGAGTAAACAGTGAGTTATTCACCTTGTCCCCTCCGCCCCCCAGTCACACTCTTCAAAGATTTTGACGGCGAAACTCAGCAGGAGTGAGGCGCATGGGTTTTTCTGGGTTCCAAATTCCTTGCCCCATGACTCTAGCCCATTGTTGGGCACGTTCTAAACGTTGGTCATATTTGTGATTAGGCGATCGCCCAACGAACAATGCATTACCTTGTTTGACTAATTCCTCATTCAACAAAATCTTATTTTTCCATACATAAGCTAGGGTTCGCCCAATTTTATCTTTTGCTTCTAAATCAAACTCCAGCATTACTGATTGCTCTGCACCTCCAATTAGATTTTCTAACTGTTCTTTTGCTTGTTCACCCCAAGGTCGCTGTCGCAAATCTGGTGCATCAATTCCCACTAACCGCACTTGGGAAATCAGATTTGGTTGTTCGGCCATGCCCAAGACTTCCAAACTTTGCCCACTAACTACCCGCGCTACCTTTACCTGGGCCTGATTGTTTGGCAGCTGATTTTTACCTTGGCAACTCACCAAAAGCAATAGACAAACCAAAATAGCTATTTTTCGCACCCAGCCATCAAGAGACACTTTCCTCTTGACACCTGGGCGCCTGTGCGTGAACAAAATCCTATTCTTCATCTAACGGTAAACCCGCTTTAACTCGACCCCTACCAAAATAGCGTCCAAACTGGAGTTCATAAACTTCATCTTCGTCTTGTGTTTCCACCTCCAAGTCAGAACGGGGGTAACTCACACATAACAATGCATAACCTTGCCGACGTAACTCTGGCGACAATCCGATCGCCTCTGGTTGGTAAATTTCTCCTGACAACACTCTCACAGCACAAGTAGTGCAAGCCCCATTACGGCAAGAAAAAGGCAGTTCTGCACCTTGTTTTTCAGCAGAGTGCAGAATGTAGCGGTCTTCTGGTACTTCTAGGGTGTGTATTTTGCCAGTGGCGCGATCGCGAACTCGAATTGTATATCTACGGGACATCTGGATTTGCGTTTTGAGACTTTAACTTTGAGATTAATCTAAAAATCTTTTTTTATCTTTGCATTTTTTGGAATTCTATAGTAAGATTGTGAATCGTGGCATCTGGAGAGATGGCCGAGTGGTTTAAGGCGCAGCACTGGAAATGCTGTAATGCGGAAACGTATTCTAGGGTTCAAATCCCTATCTCTCCGTTCAAAAGTATACAGGTTAAGGGTTTTGGGCTTTATCCTTTATAGTTTGTAGGTTTTATGCATTCCAAAATTGGTTTAACAAGTGGTGTATGTGGTTGAATGATTTTAGCCAAAATCACAACACTAAATTTTCGCTGATCAAAATTAATAGGGGCAAAGGAATACTTTGCCCCTATTAATTTTGATCGATCCTAATCTGATTAAAAACCAACAGATGGCAGTTTGCCCTGTACTAACTCAAACTGTGCTTGAGCACAATTGGCACAATTGCAACCTAGTTGATCGATAATCGGATTAGATTTTTGAATCAATTGTGGTGCTGCCAAACTAGGAATTTCTTGTGTCGATACTACTGTGATTACTGGTGTAGCATATGCAGATTTTAGGCTAGATGCTTGTGCCGGATTGGCTAGCATTAACATGGATGCCAGAAAAGCAGGACAGGCAAGTAAAATCAGTTTGGCTATGTTCATAATTTACACAAGTATACGTTTGTTCATACAGCATAGCTAATAAATTGACGATGTTCAATACTCAGTGGTCAGTACACAGTACTGAGTTAGGATTTATTCTCCTTTTCCCTTTCCTGCCTTGCCCCTGCGCTTCCCATTCCCCCTTTTACCTACTCTTAATTACGGCCAAATCCCTAACCTTGCAAAGCTTCTGACCAAATAAGTAATTCGCCTTTCTCACCGCCTGCGGCTAGTAATTTGCCTTGGGGATGCCAAGCTAAGCTAGAAAAGCCTCCTGAGACACCTGTGATTATTTGGGATACTTCCTTGGCTTTGTCCCACAAACACAACCAGCCATCAGCACCAGCTGATGCGAGAAGGAAGCTTTGAGGTGCAAAGGCGATCGCATTAATTACATCCACATGATTTGTTAAAACTCGCGCTTCCCAACCTAAGGTATCATCCTCTAACTTTTCCCAGACCACAATACCTTCAACGCTAGAGGATGCCAATATTGGCGCACCGAGTTCCGTAGTAGCTTCTGACCATGCCAATTGGCGAATTTTTCCAGGGAAGCCCCGCATCACCCAAGGATCGGGATTGTTCCATTCCAAAACGGTGACGCTACGATCCATATTGCCAGAAGCGAGGAATTTGCCATCGGGTGACCAAGCCATCGCGACGCTGACGGTAGTCATATCTAAAATGTATGGTTCGTCATCCCAGTTTTGACTGTGCCAAATCTTGACTCCTTTATAACCAGCAATGGCTAGGTATTGGCCATCAATGCGCCAATCGATACCCAAGACTGATGAGTTGTCGAAATTCAATGTGACGACAACTTCACGAGTATCTGCATCCCACACTTGGACATAACGCCCCAAACTAAAAGCTAGTTGGTTACTGGTATAATTCCAAGCTAGTTTGTCAACCCATGCAGGTGCATTTTCCAAAGTGGCGATTAATTGAGTATCCTGCCAAATTTTGACTTGTCCATCCTGTCCACCAACAGCTAAAAATTTCCCATCTGGGGAAAAGGCAAGGCAATCTATTGATTTACCATTACCAGTTTGCAAGGTGGTCAGTTGACCATCATTCCACAGTACTACTTCTCCTGCTGCGGAAGTTGCTGCTAAAGTTTGACCTTGGGGTGACCAAGCGATCGCAGTTACATAGTCTGCAAGTGTCCCCGAATAGTGTTGTTCAAATTGTTTAGATTTGCTGGTTGTAGAGTTCATATTTATTGAGTACTGGGTACTGGGGACTAGGGACTGGGAACTCAGGACTTGAAACTAGGGACTGAATTCTTCCCAATCCCCAGTCACCAATCACCTTTTAAGCCAAACAGGCAAGAAAATCTTGCTTGAGTTGATCTGCATCCAGGTTGCGACCGATGAATACTAGTTCATTTTTCGGAGTTTCACTGGGTTTCCAAGGGCGATCTGGTCTGCCATCAAATATCATATGCACTCCTTGGAACACAAATCTATTTTCTTCCCCGGCGATATTTAATATGCCTTTCATCCGGAAAATATCTGGGCCTTGGGTACGCAGTAACTCAGAAAGCCAAGCGTTTAATTTGTCTCCATCAACTGCACCTTTTTCCACTAAGGCTACAGAAAAGACGCTTTCATCATGTTCGTGGGCATCTTCGCCTAAGAAATTTGGATCTATTTCTAATGCCCGATCTAAATCAAATGCTTTCACACCTAATAAAGCATTCATTTCTAATTCAGAGTTGCGGGTACGATAGATTTTTGCCATAGCATTCATTGACCGAATTCGCTTTTCTAATTCGTCCAATTCTTCTGGCTTAACCAAATCTGTTTTATTAAGTAAAATTACATCAGCAAAGGCAATCTGTTCTTGGGCTTCGTCTGCGTCCCAGTGCTGCCAGATATGCTTGGCATCTACGACTGTTACCACTGCATCTAAAGACAGTTGATTTTGCAAATCTTCATCAACAAAAAATGTCTGAATCACTGGTGCAGGGTCGGCTAAGCCAGTTGTTTCAATTACCAAATGGTCAAATTTATCACGCCGCTTCATCAAATTGCCAATGATGCGAATTAAATCGCCGCGCACTGTACAACAAATACAGCCATTATTCATTTCAAATATTTCTTCATCTGCATCGATAATTAGTTGATTATCAATGCCCACTTCCCCAAATTCATTAACAATCACAGCAACTTTTTTGCCGTGTTCGTAGGTGAGGATGTGATTAAGTAGAGTTGTTTTACCTGCTCCCAAATAACCTGTAAGAACAGTAACGGGAACTGAATTTGTGCTTACGTCAGCCACCATACTCTAAATTCCTTTTATCTAACCTGATGGATAATCATTACCGCTTATGATAATTGTTTTTATTTTTTTGTGCGAACTTGGCTTAAGAATTCAGAATTCATAACTCGGAATTGGTAAGGAAAACAGGCTTTATAACTGGCTACGAGACGAATCGTTGTGTCTTTGAGTTTCCTTAAAATCTGCTGTAGTTGAATCAAGAAATATTTTATTTTCATGCATTATGTAATAAGTAATAAATATTAACAAATTATGAAAAAACAATGTTTGCTGAACATGGTTTTAGTTTGCAGCTTGATAAACTGAGAAAATAATGATAATGATTATCGTTATTTATCTAATCATACCATTTTAGGAAATTTCTGCTACAAACATGTTGGTAGGGGCGTACATCTGTACGCCCCTACAGTGGATTAACTAGTTGCAAATATTTTTAGTTCTCAATTCTGAACAAAAAATTCTGAACTGCTGCTAAAACATCTGCTGGGTGTTCTTCATGCAGTCCTAGAGAACCAGGAATAATAACACTTCTTACCCCTGGTAATACTGCTAAAGCGTTCATTTCTTCTCGCGATTTGACAGGGCTGGCTTCCCCAATTACCACCATGAGTGGTACGGTTAAAGACTCTACAAGTTTGAGAAAATCGGATTGCTGGCGTACAGCATCGAGATTACCGGTTACAAAGGCAGCAGAAGCAAATCTCGCTCCTGGTTGTTGAGTTGTCTGCCATTTCTTCTCGATGAAATTGGGTGTAAGTTTAGCCGTGTCAGTAAAGACATGACGGCGGTACATAAAATTTAAGAAAGATGGGGTAGTGTTGAGTTTATAGAGAGCTTGACCAAGTATAGGCGATCGCACTAATTCTCTCACCATACCAGCTATCTTTTGACTTGCCCCCATTGTCGGCAAAGGCCCGCGCCAAGTAGGAGCTAACAACACAATTTGTGAGAATGCAGCAGGCTGTTTTACCGCTAATTGTAAGACGTAACTGGCAGCATGACCAGCGGCCATTACAGTAATTGGAGTCTTAAAAATAGCGTTGACAAAATCTTCCAGAAATTGCTGATATATTTGGGGTCGATAATTTAAACTAGGGCGAGAAGATTCCCCAAAACCAGGCCAGTCTACAGCTACAACTTGAAAATTGGGAGCTAATAATCTAGCAAGTTCACCCATTTCCAAACGCGTCGAAACACTGCTAAAAGCTGGGAGCAACAATAGCGGCGAACCTTTACCAAGGGTTTCATAAACAACGCGCAATTGCTGGTTTTCCCAATTCCAAAGATATTCTTGAACTACTCCACCAAACCCAAGAGCAGCAGAAGTAGATAATAAATTTGTTGACATTAGATTAAATTTGGCTATTAGCCATCAGTCATTAGTTATTAGTTATTAGTCATTAGTCATTGTTTATTCACCAATGCCCAATGCCCAATTATGAGTTAGGTACATCTAACTTGCATTCCAAGGCTTTTTTTTGCATGGTTTTAAAAATGTTGTAAAATCCATTAGCACGGGAAGGTGTAAGGCTAACATTTAAACCTGTTGCTTGAATAAAATCTGGAGTAAGTTGCACAATTTCAGTTGGCGTTAGTCCATTCAATCCTTCAACCAAAAGCCCTACTAATCCTTTGGTTAACTGGGAATCAGAATCGCCTTGAAACACAACTTTACCATCTTTCAAGGTTGCTGTGATATAAACTTGAGAAACACAACCAGGAACTTTATTATCAGGTAATTTATCAGCTTCTGGAAACTCATTGAGCTTCTGAGCATACCAGATTAGCTGTTCGTAGCGTCGCTTCGGTTCGGAAGCGCGTTGAAAGCGCTGGACAATTTTAGCGAGCGCAGGTGGCAAAGAATCTAGAGTTGAAGACATAACAGAAGCTGGAAATAATCGCTATCATCTTGAGTGTAAATTATCTTTAGAGCAATCGCGTCTGTACTTCACTTTGACTATTACGCAGCCATAACAGGCATTATTGACTAGAAGTTGTCAAATCGAGATAATTGATGCGATGTCTGCGACGGTCTACGCCTACGCACTCGTATCCGTGACGTTGTTTAATCTGTAGACCTGCCTTGAAAATAGGAACTGGGGATTGGGGAAGAAATATTTTCATTCCTTCGTTGTGCTCGCGTAGCGTGCGCTTTGCGCTCACCGTGTTCATGGAGTCTCTTGCAAAAGTCCCTAACACCCCACCCCCAACCCCTAAGAGCAAGCTCTTAGGGGAGCGTTTGCTGTCTTCAAATGCGGGGTGGGGTCCTTTATTTTTGATTTACGCAAGAGGTCTTGTGTAATCACAAAAACTTTATTTTGTTGTGAGCAGGCTTTGACGGCAACTCCCATAATTTAGAGATGTATCACTGTAGACTTTTTGTTATTACGTAAGCGTTCGGGAAGCCGTGAAATTTATGTGTCGTTTAATGCAAAGATATTTGTGATTTAGAAAACATGCATTCCAGCCTTTTTTATTATTTTCTAGAGGCTGAGCTGTTTGGATAGTCTATTTTATGTCACAGCTAATTGATTAATCAGAGTTGTTCAAATGTACTACTCTTTATTTTAGCTTCAATCAGATCCTAGCAGCAAAAAGACCCAACATGGGGCAGATTATATTAAGTAGTGAGAATAAGTGTTAAATATTGATGCAATATTGGGTATTTTGTTGAATTAGCTTCGAGAAGTTTCAGATTATATTTTCAATCATTAATAAATTTCAGGAGCAAATCAGGTGTTTACTTCAACCTTACTCGCTGCTGCAACTGCACCCCTGGAATGGAGTCCTGTAGTTGGCGTGACTATGATTCTTGCCAACATACTTGCCATTGCCTTTGGCAAATCTACCATCAAGTATCAAAATGCAGAACCGAAATTACCATCACCTAATTTCTTTGGTGGTTTTGGTTTACCTGCTTTATTAGCAACTACCGCCTTTGGTCATCTCTTAGGTGTAGGCGCTATTTTAGGACTGCATAACTTGGGCAGACTTTAGTTTATTACCCAAGTTAGCCCTTATTTGATGATTTTTTGTCTCCAGCTTTGAGCCAGAAAACTGCTTATCTGGCTCTTTTTTAATTGAATACTGAGTTATAAAAACTCTTAGTGACTAAATAAATTGTATTCAATTGTACATAAGTAAGTGGGCATCAAAAAAGTCAGCTATGTTAAGATATATAATACGGAGAG